>DPZM01000038.1 GCA_003535955.1 Lachnospiraceae bacterium
CTATTTATTCCAGAAACCCTTTTTCCTCTTATCCTTGCTATCGGATGACTCTTCCACTGCATGAAGGGTATTGCCCGTTTCCTTGTCGAATTCCTTAAGGAGTTCCTTCGCTTCGCTGCTTAAGCGGTCCGGAACCTGGACAATAAGTGTTACGTAATGGTCACCCCTTACCTGATTGTTGCGAAGGCTCGGCATGCCCTTACCCTTTAAGCGTACCCTGGTATCCGTAGGAGTTCCTGCCTTAACTTCATATATCACCTTACCGTCAACGGTATCGATATATATCTCACCGCCAAGAGCAGCAACTGCAAATGATATGGGTGCTGTTGAAAAAACATTCATGTCATCCCTCTGGAATATGGGATGTCGTTTTATAACAACCTCTACGAGCAGATCGCCTCTCGGGCCTCCGTTTATTCCGGGTTCACCCTTCTCACGGATCCTTACACTCTGCCCGTTATCTATACCTGCCGGTATGGATACCTGTATCTTCTTCCTGCTTGAGATATAACCGGTTCCGCGGCACTCGGGACACTTATCCTTTACCACCTTGCCCGATCCTTGACAGTCGGGACATGTGGATACATTACGTACCATACCGAAGAGTGACTGCTGGGTATATACCACCTGGCCCTTGCCGCCGCACTTATGGCATGTCTCGGGAGATGTACCCGGCCTTGCTCCTGTTCCCTTACAGTTAGTGCAGGTATCCTTAAGGGTTAATTCGAGTTCCTTATCGACACCGGTAAAAGCTTCCTCGAAAGTTATCGTAACACTTGTCCGGATATTTGCCCCCTTCATGGGACCGTTGCCTGCTCCTGCTCCGCCTCTGGTTCTTCCGGTGCCGAAAAGATCGCCGAATATATCACCGAATATATCAGAGAAATCGGCTCCGGTAAAGTCAAACCCGCTTCCGAATCCACCCGATCCGCCTTCAAATGCCGCATGACCGAACTGATCGTACTGTCTTCTCTTGTCAGCATCACTCAATACCGCATAGGCCTCGCTGGCTTCCTTGAATTTCTTCTCGGCTTCCTTATCTCCCGGGTTCATATCGGGATGATATTTCTTGGCAAGCGTTCTGTATGCCTTCTTTATTTCATTTTCATCGGCGCCCTTACTTACGCCCAGGACTTCATAGTAGTCCCTTTTTGTTTCTGCCATATTTTTTACCTATAATTTTCAATTAAAGCATCATAAGGGATCCACCATCTTAGATGGATCCCTTTATGATCTTTCACACTTGTTTGATTTTAAACCTCTTTGTAATCTCCGTCAACAACATCGCCGTCATAGCTGTTATTGTTTGACGAACCGCTCATATTGGGACCTGCCTGACCGCCCATGTTGCTCATATCGGGGCCTGCACCTGCCGCACCCTGAGTCTGCTCATACATCTTCTCGAAAAGCTTCTGGGCTGCAGTCATTGCCTTCTCCTGAGCTGCCTTAAGTTCAACAACCTGATCCTCTGTCATGGTCTCGGGATCACACTTCTCCACAAGCTCCTTAAGGTTCTTAAGCTCTGCTTCAACATTGGCCTTGTCTGAAGGATCCAGCTTGTCGCCCACTTCCTCTATAGCCTTTTCTGTCTGGAATACGAAGGAGTCCGCATCGTTCTTGGCATCAATGGCTTCCTTACGCTTCTTATCCTGAGCCTCATACTCGGCTGCTTCCTTAACGGCTCTCTCGATCTCGTCATCAGACATATTGGAACCCGAAGTAATGGTTATATGCTGCTCCTTGCCTGTTCCAAGGTCCTTGGCCGATACATTAACGATACCGTTGGCATCTATATCAAATGTAACCTCGATCTGAGGTACACCTCTTCTTGCCGGAGGTATTCCGTCAAGACGGAACTGGCCGAGTGACTTGTTGTCTCTTGCGAACTGTCTCTCACCCTGTACCACGTTGATATCAACCGCTGTCTGATTATCGGCTGCCGTTGAGAAGATCTGGCTCTTCTTGGTAGGAATTGTTGTATTCCTCTCGATAAGCCTTGTTGCGACACCGCCCATAGTCTCTATTGACAGTGACAGAGGAGTTACATCGAGCAGAAGGATCTCACCCGCACCTGCATCACCTGCAAGCTTACCACCCTGAATAGATGCTCCGAGAGCAACACACTCATCAGGATTAAGTGACTTGCTGGGATCCTTGCCCGTAAGCTGTTTAACCTTATCCTGAACTGCAGGTATACGCGTCGAACCACCGACAAGAAGTACCTGACCGAGTTCCGAAGCATTGATGCCCGCATCCTTAAGGGCATTCTGTACCGGAATCGTTGTTGCCTCAACAAGATCATGAGTAAGCTCATCGAACTTAGCCCTTGTAAGGTTCATATCAAAATGCTTGGGTCCCTCACTTGTTGCAGTGATGAAAGGAAGGTTGATATTTGTCGTCGTAGCCGATGACAGTTCCTTCTTGGCCTTCTCGGCTGCTTCCTTAAGTCTCTGAAGAGCCATCTTATCGTTAGAAAGATCGACTCCCTCATTCTTCTTAAACTCCGCAAGCATGTAGTCGGTGATCTTCTGGTCAAAGTCATCACCACCCAGTCTGTTGTTACCGTTTGTGGCAAGAACCTCGATAACGCCTTCACCGATCTCAATGATGGAAACATCGAATGTACCGCCGCCAAGATCGTATACCATTATCTTCTGTTCCTTCTCGTTATCAAGACCGTAAGCAAGAGCTGCCGCCGTAGGCTCGTTGATGATACGCTTAACATCAAGGCCTGCGATCTTACCCGCATCCTTGGTTGCCTGACGCTGTGCATCATTGAAGTAAGCGGGAACCGTAATAACAGCCTCCGTTACCTTCTCTCCAAGATAACTCTCCGCATCAGCCTTAAGCTTCTGAAGGATCATTGCGGAGATCTCCTGAGGTGAATATTTCTTGTCGTCGATCTGCCTCTTGTAATCCGAACCCATCTCTCTTTTAATGGAAGAAATAGTCTTCTCGGCGTTCGTTACTGCCTGACGCTTGGCCGGTTCACCCACAAGCCTCTCACCTGTCTTGGTAAAAGCCACTACCGAAGGTGTAGTCCTTGCACCCTCCGTGTTTGCGATGACGGTGGGCTTACCACCTTCCATAACCGCTACACAGCTGTTTGTTGTTCCTAAATCGATACCTATTATTTTTCCCATAACTTTTATCCTCCTGAATTTTCTTATTTTCTTTTATATCTATATTAAATTCTCCGCCTTTTTCGGAATGACCGCGGTATAAGGCAGATCATCCCGATGCCGGCAAAGGATATTTACGAAACTACCGCTACCATACTGTGTCTTACAACGCTGTCCCGATACATATATCCTTTCTGCAGTTCCTGAGCTACATACCCGCTTTCGTATTCTTCACTCTCTACCTGCATAACCGCATTGTGGAAATCAGGATTGAATTCGGTTCCCAGTGCTTCTATAGGCTTAACGCCTATGTTCTCAAGCTCTGTCATCAACTGCTTGTAGATCATCCGCATTCCCTCCGTAAAGGGTGATTCCTTTTCATCCTCCGGAACCGTATCAAGTCCTCTTTCGAAATTGTCTATCACCGGAAGGATCTTCTCGACAACCGATCTTGCTCCCATCTCATACATGGATGACTTTTCCTTCTCGGTACGTTTCCGGAAGTTATCAAACTCGGCCATCTGGCGCTTAACCTGGTCGGTCAGGGCTTCAATCTGTTCATCCTTTTTATCCTTTTTTTTCTTGAAGATCTTCTTCTTTTCCCTGCCGCCGGCATCCTTATCTTCTTTTGATTCTTTCTTTGTTTCTTCCTCTGCCCCGGCGTCCATTACTTCATCTTCACCGGCATCCTTGCCGCCTTCATCTTCCTTCACTTCTTCCTGTTCTTCATTTACTTCTTCGCCAGCCTCATAAGCTTCACTGCTTTCCTGAGCTTCTTCTTTATTAACTTCTTCCTTTATAACTTCTTCGTCCATTTCCTTATCCGTCAATTTATGGTTCTCCTTTCCTTACTCTGCCCTCGCTTTTTTCTTCCTCTTACCATCTTTTTTATACAGTACATCAAGCTGCCCGGTTATTGATTTAAGCGTCTTGACAACCTTATCGTAATCCATTCTTTTGGGACCTATGATACCTATGGTTCCCTTCATTCCCTCATCAAGTTCGTAAGTCGCCGTTACCACACTGCAATCCTTCATGTTCCGGACAGGTGATTCTTCACCGATGTAAACCTGGATCCCGGTATTCTCCTCATCCTGATTCTGAAGGGTTTCGTATACTATATCGGATAACTGTTTTTTCTCTTCAAAAGCGGTTATTATCTCACTTGCCCGTTCGTTATCGGAAAGCTCGGGATACTTAAATATGTTGTTCGCACCGCTTGTATATATCTCAAGATCCTCATCAGCCTTGATAGCCTGTCCCACAGCATCGATAACATCGGATATAACCTCCGAATGAATGCCCGCCTGCTCCTTCATTTTCTGTATGGTCCCAAGCGATATCTCCTCGATAGACAATCCGTTGAGATTGGTGTTAAGCAGGATGTTTAACTTAAGGAGTGTCTCATCATCTATAAGCTGCGGTGTTTCTATGATCTCATTCTTAATGATGTTTCCTTCCACTACTATGACCGCAACTATCTGGTCATCACCCATTCTCGACAGCTGAATGAACTTAAGCTTGTTCTGATGATACCTGGGTGCCGATATCATGGCCGCGTAGTTGGTGTTGACCGATAGCGACTTGGCTATCTGCTTGAGCACCTGTTCCATCTTGTCGGCCTTCTCAATAAGGATCTCCTTCATCTCATCGACTTCCCGTTCCTTATCGGCCATAAGGTGGTCAACATAGAACCTGTACCCTTTATCAGACGGGATGCGGCCTGCCGATGTATGCGGCTGCATGATATATCCCATTTCCTCAAGGTCTGCCATCTCATTACGGATTGTAGCCGAGCTTAAATTAAGATCGGTGTACTTGGATATGGTCCTTGAGCCAACCGGCTCGCCCGTATCAAGGTAAGTCTTTATTATGGCAAGCAAAATCGTTTCCTGTCTGCCGCTAAGCTCCAATATCGGTCCCTCCTCCCTCCTTATGATTATTAGCACTCAATAAAGGGGAGTGCTAACATCTATAGATAAGATAGCACCGTATCTATTTCTTGTCAAGTAGTAAATTCTATCGCAGAAAACCTCATTAAGTGCTCTGCACAAAAAAGACACCGAAATGAATCGATGTCTTTAAAAAAACAAAATATATAAAAACCAGATCTTATGCCTCGAAGCTTCCGCTTACTCCGTCAGCTACATAATAAACCATCTTCTCAGAAGCGTTAACATAGATCTCGATCTTCTTAGCGTCAGCCTTGTTGTTCTTCTTGTAATCCTTAGCCGCACGTGCTGCAAGCTTATCAACATCTACATTCCTGTCATCAAACTGAAGCTCGATCGTTGCCTTAACAGCTACCTTCTTTGTTGCTGCCTTCTTAGCTGTTGCAGTTTCTTTCTTGGCTACTGTCTTCTTAGCTGCTGCAGTTTCTTTCTTAGCTACTGTCTTCTTAGCTGCAGGCTTCTTAACTACGGGCTTCTTAGCTACTGTCTTCTTAGCTGCTACGGGCTCTGCCTTTTTCTCTGCTGCCACAGGCTCTGCCGTCTTCTCTGCAGCTGAAGGTGCTACTGCTACTGGTTTCTTAATTTCTGCCATGTTGATCTCCTTTCCTCACTCTCAACAAAAACTTCAAAATGTAAAAACATTATTAATACTTTATTACATTAACAATGTGTATTATAGCGGTTTTTTTTTTTTTGTCAAATTTTTTTGTTAATTTTTTTTTACATAATTTTTTTTGATTTTTTTTCGTACTAAATCCATTATAATTTATCAATCGATTTACCCTTTCTCTCAGCAAAAAAAACACAAAAAATATGCCTCTGTTTTTCGTCAAAAACAGAAGCATATTTCAGATGAAAATCCAATCAATATCCGTTAATTATTAAGTATTGAAAATCCAAGACTCTTACCGTCATTTACAAACATCTGCACTGTCTCCAATGACAGCTGTGTCAGGTCTTTACCGAGGTTTGGAAGCTTGGCCAGAATATTGTTTGTTACCGTGATCAAATCCGTTCCGCACTGGTCTGCCTGAATGATGTTATAGAGTTCACGACAGCTTGCCCACAGTGATAATGTACCCGGTTTTTCATGACATATCTTTGTTACTTCTTTCATGATCGGAACCGCATCAACACCTGTGTCAAGAATCCTTCCCGCAAATACCGAAACAATATTTTTTGTTCCGGGTTCAAATGCATCTACAACCGAGCGAACCTGATCAAGGGTAAGTATTGCGGTCGCATTGATCTTTATTCCTTTTGCGGACAGTTTTTTTATGAGCGGAACGCTTGATTCACCCTTTGAATTTGTTATGGGTATTTTAACGTACACATTATCTCCGAGTGCAGAGATCACATCCGCTTCTTTTTCCATTGTTTCAAAATCATCCGCAAACACTTCCAATGATAATGGAAGATCGGGTATCTCTTTTATCGCCTCCTTCGCAAAGGTCAGGTAATCCTTAACGCCTGCCTTCTTCATAAGAGTGGGATTGGTCGTAAATCCTTTAACGTATCCCTTCTTATACTCTTCCTTCATTGCCTCGATGTCCGCACCGTCTGCATAAACTGTTACCTTAAGATCTTCAAACTTCATACTCCCTTCTCCTTTCACTATAATGTAAGAAATACTTCGTATTTCTTTTGAACACGCTCGCCGCTAAGGCATCATAAGGAATCCACCGCAAGCGGTACCCCTTATGATCTATATGGCATTAACCATGAGGTGCCATACAACTCCCTGCCATCCTTCAGCATGAGGTGTTATCCTCTCTTCGCTTACTACAGGAATAAGCACACATGCATCCGAAACCTGTTTGGAGTATCCGCCCGTTCTTGATACGATCGAGATGACCTTGGCTCCTCTTTCCTTTGACAGCTTAAGAGCGTTTACGATATTAAGACTCGTTGTTTCGGATCCGCCGCCTACCGAGAATACCATGATGCAGTCCTTATCATTTACCTTGGATGTCTTAAGCCACTCCGAAAATGTAGTCTCCCATCCTTCATCATTTGTACGTGCCGTAAGCTCCGAAACATTGTCTGTAGGTGCATAGGTTTCGATCTTGCCTATCTTCCTGAAATCATTCACGGCGTGTGACGCATTGGCTGCACTTCCTCCCACTCCAAGGATAAAGAGGCGGCCCCCGTCATCCCTTAACTTTTTTAGGATCTCCACACCCTTTGCGATCTCATTTCTGTCGATGGTTCTGACAATCTCCATTGTCTCTTCCATATACCTGTCGATGTAGCCTGTACTCATACTTTATACCCTCCTTGTATTGTTATTTATGATCATATACTTTTTATCGATTACCGGATCACTTATGTGCTCTTGCGTCAGCTATCACATCTGCCGCTTCCGCAACCCCGTGGACTATATGATCCGGTTCTGTATCACACAGCTTTTTGCAGGCATCGCATTTGAGTTCTCCGATAAATACCGTCTTAACGCCTGCTGCCTGTCCTGCCACTATATCCGTAAAGGAATCTCCTATCATATAAGAATTATCGTAATCGATATTGTAGATATCCTTCGGTTTAAAAAGAAGTCCCGGCTTCGGCTTCCTGCAGTCACAGGTTTTAATAAGGAATTCCTCTTTGGTATTATCACTCTTCTTAGGGTAGTGCGGACACATGAAAATACCATCAAGGTCCGCTCCGTTTTCCGCAAGCTCCTCTGCAAACATAGTGTTAATATCGTAGAGGGTTTTCAGCCTGCATTTTCCCTTGGCGGCTCCGGGCTGGTTGGTCGCAAGAAAGACATAATAGCCTTTATCCTTTATCTTTCTTATAGCATCCGCTGCTTCCGGAAAGGCCCTGAACTGCTCAGGCTTTAGCGGTGAATCCATCTGCTCGATGTCATCATTGAACACTATCTCGTTAAGGACTCCGTCCCTGTCAAGAAAGACCGCGGGATGTGATTCGTTAAACCTGTGCTTCACATACTCCCTGAACTCATCAAGCGCTCCGGGGCTTCCTATTTCATAGAAACGCTTCGTAACTATATGAGCTGTGATCCCTTTATCCATGCTCAGCCTGTTCTGGATAAGCGCTATATCGAACTTTACATTTACCATCCCGGCATCATTGGTATCTCCGGCTCCCGGTATATCGAGAATGTCCTTAAGATATTCATCCGTGAACAGGTTCTTTTCATAGACACATACACCGTAGTCTATATAATCCATCCTGTCATCGGGATTAAACTTATCGTACAGAAGAATCTCATTTCCATCCATAATGACATTGGACTTATCAAAGCGGTTGCCGTTCTTAAGAACTGTCATCAAGGCATGCATCCCGCGTGACTTTCCCTCGAAATATCTGTACAGGGTTTCTTCATAATCTATATCCATGAAGGAATCACCGTACATAAGGAGAAAATCATCCTCCAGAAGGTCGTATGCCCTTCTTACAGCTCCGCCGGTTCCCAGAAGCTCCTTACCGTCATAGCAGTATGTTATGGATATACCCAGCTTACTCCCGTCCCCGTAATACTCTTCGATCATCTCAGCCCTGTAACCGATGAGGAAAAGAAACTTCTTAAAACCGTGATGCATAAGAAGCTTAAGCGAATAATCGAAAAAGGGCTTGCCTTCAACTTCGACCAGAGGCTTGGGACACTCCTTCGTATACTCTTTAAGCCTGGTACCCAGTCCTCCCATAAGGACCACGACCTGCATTTCATCTGCCGTTTTCATATCCGTTCCTCTTATGAACTATATAACCTTGGATCCTTCCATTTCAAAGCGGAACCTTACTTCTTCCATGCCGGTTCCTTCCATAGCCTTACGCAGCCTCCTCTTGTCCTCACAGTAGAACATCAAGAATCCGCCTCCGCCGGCTCCGATCATCTTACCGCCCTTGGCACCGTTCTTAAGGGCCAAGTCGTACCACTCATCTATCTGCGGATTGCTCATACCGCCCGATCTCTTCTTCTTATACTCCCAGTGAACGTTCATGATATCGGCAAAGGTATCAAGGTCACCGTCCTCGAAGGCTTTCTTGCTCTGGTATCCCAGATCCTTGACAAAATCAAGGTTCTTCATCATATCCGAATTCTTATCCTTACTCTTGTCATCCTGCTCCTTTAAGATGCTTCCGGCCGAACGCGAGAAACCGGTAAAGTAAAGGATAAGATTATCTTCAAGGTTATACAGGGTTTCTTTTGATATATTGAGGGGATCCACCCACACATAACCATCCTTGTGAAAGTTCATACAGGTAATGCCGCCGTAAGCAGCAATATACTGGTCCTGTTTGCCTATAGGCTCCTTGAGACGGTTCATTTCGATCTCGCATGCTTCTTCAGCAAGTGTACGGGTACTGACAATATTACCCTGCATTGTATGAAGGGCTCGGAGAAGGGCAGTAGTAAAAGAACTGGATGATCCGAGTCCCGTACCCGCCGGTATATCCGCCATGGAGCATATCTCAATATGGTCGTCCTTCCAGTCAAGCATTTTAAGGGCTTCCCTTATTATAGGATGCTTTATCTCATCGATCGTCTGAACATGTTCAAACTTGGAATATTTAAGGAAGTAACCTTTTTCAAAGGTTTCGTGAAGAGTAATGTATACATACTTATCTATGGCAGCGGATATGAGAAAGCCCTCCCTCTGCCGGTAATATGAAGGCAGATCAGTGCCCCCTCCTCCAAGTGATATCCTTAACGGACTGCGTGTTACTATCATCTTTATCCTCCTGAATCAAAAATCCCCGTTTACTTCATATGCACGAAGTAAACGGGGATAATATACCAAACCCGTAATTTATTT
>DPZM01000193.1 GCA_003535955.1 Lachnospiraceae bacterium
GTCACCCTGAATGGCATTACCTTGCCTGAAGGGGAATACTCCGTTACCGAAAATACGGCACTTAATGCCGGAAGCTATACACTTACAGTTACGGCGGTCAATGACAGGAGCTGCACGGGAAGCATAGAGAAGACATTCACCGTGGCTAAGAAGAGCATAATACCCCTTGTTACCGTCACGGGTAGCTACACATATACGGGCAGTGCCATTGTTCCCGAATATACGGTTACGGACGGGTCAGATACACTGGCCCCGACTGACTATGCCTATACAATTTCAGATAATATAAATGCGGGACAGGGTAAGATAAGGATCACCGCCAGGCTGAAGGGTAACTACAGCTTCGAAGATATTACACAGGCTTTCACCATTGCAAAGGCCACTCATGAGGATGTGGCCCTTTCGGGAAGCGCGATGTACGGGGCCTCAGGTACGATTGATTTAACGGCAGCCGGAACAGCAGGCTCGGCCTTCGGAAATGTGGAGATAACATCCGATGTTAACGGTATTCTTGACGGAACACCTCTTGTAAGCGGGAAAACTCTCAGCTATAAGTTCAAGGATATGGCCGCAGGCAATGAGCAGACGGCGAAGATAAAGATCGAAGTAAGCGGGGCTTACAATTACGAAACCTATTATGTTATTGTGACGGTTACGGCCGGGAATAAGCCGGATGCAAAGGTGACCATAACCGGCGGCAACAGGGAAGCGGAATACGGGAGCGCAGGCTTTACGCTTACCGGGAAGGCAGCCGTGGGCGGATCCGGCGGAAGATGGACCTGGACGAGCTCCAAAACATCGGTTGCAGAGATAACCAATACCGGGGCCGTTACGATAAAGGGCATGGGATCTACCCTTATAACGGCTAAGTACGAATCCGACACGGCAGTGGGTGAAGCATCGATCACCCTTACGGTTACACAAAAGACCTTAGGGATCACGTGGAGCAATGTATCATTTGAATATGACGGGACACCCCACCGGCCGACAGCAGTCATATCGGGAGTTGTAAGGGGTGATGACTGTCAGGTAAGCGTGTCGGGCGGGGGAACCGACATGGGCAGCTATACGGCAGCGGCAAGCCTTACCGGTGCAGACAAGGATAACTACAGGCTTCCGGCTGATGGCTCAATCTGTTCATTTACGATCGGCAAGCTGAGTATAAGCAATGTAAAGATCATCCTTGGGACTCCGCTTACATATACCGGCAGTGAACAGGTCCAGGAGGTCACAAAGATCGAGCTTAACGGCATGGACATAACGCCTTACTGCAATATTTCAAACAATACGGCTAAGAATGCGGGAAGTTACACGCTCAGGGTAACTGCCGGGGCTGACAGTAATTATACGGGAACCGCATTCAAGCAGTTCAGTATAGCGAAGAAGTCAGTCACACCTTTAGTGACCGTAACGGGAACCCACAGATATACAGGGGAGCCCATAAATCCGGACTTTACGGTCATGGCCGGCACGGATGTGCTTGAAGCGACAGAGTACACGGTCAGCGTTACGGATAATACGGAAGCGGGAGAAGGTAAGATCACGATCACTCCCGCATCAGGCGGCAACTATATCTTCGGACCGGTGACTAAGAAATTTACGATAGAAAAGGCAAATCATGAGGATGTAACGGCTTCCGGCGGAGCCAAACCCGGCATGAGAGGCAGTGTGGATCTTGCACCCTTTATTGAAGAGGGTGGAAGCCTTGGCCGGGTAAGCATATCCGATCCTTTGGAGGTGCTTGCTTCCAAGCCGTCAGTAAGCGGGACGAGCCTGACCTTCACATTTCAAAATGAACCTGAAAAAATGTCTGAGAGTGCACTGGTTACGGTGCCTGTCAGGGAGGCGAAGAATTACCTTGATTATTCCGTTAAGGTGACTCTTACGGTTACAAACTGTGAGCATGAACATACGGTAATTAAGAATAAGAAGGAAGCAAGCTGCATCGAGGAAGGCTACACAGGTGATGTTTATTGTACCGACTGCGGGCTTATGATCGAACAGGGCAAGCCCACGCCTGTAGATCCCACGAAGCATGTCTATGACAGGGGAGTGATCACTAAGGAGCCTACGGTCTACACAGTAGGTATCAGGACCTATACCTGCATTTATTGCGGCCACACTTATACGGAACCGGTAGCAAGACTTGACGGTGAGGAGGACTTAAGTGACCTCATAGACGATATTACCGATGATGACGGTCTAAGCCGGGGTGAAGTAAGGACCGGGAAGAGGGCGGACGGAAGTGAGGAAACCACATTTATCGTGGATAACCGGGTAGTGGAAAAGGTTGTGACCGGGAAAGACGGTGACACCAATTCAGAGACCTGTATCTGGGTCGGCGGTCTGAAAAGCCGGTATACCTATACGGGAAGTCCGATCAAGCCCGAATTCCATGTTTACGACGGTACAAGGAAGCTTGGCAGCAGTGATTATATTTATAAGTACAGTAATAATACTGCGGTAGGCAATAAGGCTGCCATATCGATAAGATTCAGGGGTGATTATAAGGCAACGGAACCCCTGACGGTTGATTTTGCCATTGTTCCTGCATATCTGGGCAGTGATATAGTTGCGGGAGACATCGGGATAGTAAAGGGTAAAAAGGAGCAAAAACCTGTACCCGTGATGACCATGGCCGCAACCGGCAAGAGCGTTAATAAGAAGAATTTCGAATTTACCTATAAGGACAGGACAGGCAATGTGATACCGGGCGTTATGGAAACGGGAACCTATACGGTTGAGGTGACATCCCGTAATGAGAACATTGTGGGCAAAACAACAGCCGTTATTAACGTAAGCGGGGATAAGTCCCTCCTCTTGTCAAGGGCAGCAGTGAAGTTCAGCCCGGACAGCTACATATATGAAGGGTGGCCGATTGTTCCCCCGGCCGGTTCATATAAGCTTACACTTAACGGCAGGGAGCTTAAGGAAGGAACCGATTATGCCGTGGGCAGGATCATGGGTAATGTTGCTCCGGGTACGGCGACCGTGGAATTTGTTGCCGTGGATGGTAATGAAGCGGGCTATGTCGGGAGTAAGACGGCTTCCTTTAAGATAGTTGCCGGCAGGCAGATAAAGTGGGGAGAGGGCTTCAGCTACTCCTATGATGATTCGGTCTCATATGTTAAGAGCGGGGCCAAGCCAAGAGTAACGGTCAGGGATATGGGCACCGTGCTTAAGGAAGGTACGGATTATACCGTAAGCTACAGTAAGAACAGGGCTGTAACAGATGGGAAAACTGCACAGATCAGGGTTAAGGGCATCGGAAAATACAAGGGTAGTGTGACGCTTAAATATGAGATCCTAAAGCAGCATATAGGTGCATTTAGACGAACCATAACTGCAGATGATAAGGTTGTATCGAAGAAGGGCTGTGAAGCTCCGGCGGTTACGGTTACCGATCTTAACGGAAACCAGCTGTCGGCGGGTAAGGATTACAAAATAGATCCCGACAGCTACGTCATTGTCGGGCCGGACGGTAAAACGACAGATACCGCGGCCGGCGGGGATACTATATATGTGGACCTTGTGGGTGCCGGAAATTATGAAGGAAGAGTAGGTATAAGCTATCGCTATGTCAATGCTCCGATAAAGCTTAGTAAGGCAGGTGCAGGCAAGATAAAGGATAAGGTTTATACCGGAAGAGAGGTAAGGCTTACGGATGATGACCTGACAAATGTCCTTTATGCCGGATCCAAAAAATCACCGGTTTATCTTAAACCCGGTAAGGATTTCATTGTTGCCGGATACAGTAAGAATATAAAGACCGGAACGGCGAAGGTTACGCTTCAGGGCATGGGTGACTACAGCGGCATGAAAGCGCTCAGCTTCAAGATAACAGCTAAGAAGGGTGACTACGGCGGTACCCTTATAGACGGTGTGTGGAGATAATATGAAGAAAAACGGAATATGCCTTATCATGTCATCGCCTGTGATAAGGGGCTTGATCATGCAGATAAATACGGGGAGCAAAAAAACGTTTCCCCTGGGCCAGAGTAATGAATTTGCGGGGGACTTCGCTGAGGTGTCAGTAGCTGAAGGAACGCTCATGATCGTCAAAAGTGACACATCGGTTCTGAACCAATGTGTCAGGGAATGTGACTATTGGGATGACAGATTTTCAGATTTGGGGTAAAATGACTATATGAATTACAGGACAGACGACAATTTATCGATACTTGGCTTTGGCTGCATGCGTTTTCCCAAGTCGGGAGTCGGCTTCGATTATGATGAGATCGAGCGCGAATTAAAGTATGCCATTGATAACGGGGTCAACTATTTTGATATGGCCTACATTTATCCCGGGATCGAGGAAGCCTTCGGCAAAGTCATAAACAAGTGCGGATTCAGGGACAAGGTAAACATAGCGACCAAGCTCCCCCACTACATGATGAAATCCGTTGAGGAAATGCAGGCCTATTTCGATGAGCAGCTTAGAAGGCTTAAGACCGATCATGTGGATTATTATCTCATGCACATGCTGCCTGACTTAAAGACATGGAAGGACCTTGTTGACAGGGGCGCCGTTACATGGCTTGAGGGCCTTAAGGCAGCCGGTAAGATAAGGAAGATAGGATTTTCCTTCCACGGTAATACCAATCTTTTCATTGAACTGCTTAATGCATATGACTGGGACTTCTGCCAGGTCCAGTACAATTATATGGATGAAACATCCCAGGCAGGCCGAAGGGGCATTGAAGAAGCTTACGCCAGGGGGATCCCCGTGATAATCATGGAACCCCTTAAGGGAGGCCGCCTTGTAAACAACCTGCCTAAGGAAGCATACAGGATCTTTGCGTCATCCCACAGGGGTTATTCTCCGGCAGAGTGGGGTTTGAGGTGGTTGTGGGACCAGCCCGGAGTATCCGTTATATTGTCCGGAATGAATTCCATGGACCAGGTCAGCGAAAATATAAGGATAGCATCGGAAGTAACGGTCGGCTCGTTTACGAACGAGGACCGGGAGACGCTTGAGAGAGCCAAGAGGGTCATCAAACAAAAGACCAGGGTGCCCTGTACCGGATGCGCGTACTGCATGCCCTGTCCTTTTGGGGTCGATATACCGGGGTGCTTTCATTGCCTGAACACGTCATATACCGACAGTTATTTTATCGGGATCAAGGAATATGCCATGTGCACAGCCCTTAAGAAGCAGCATTCACTGGCGTCCGTATGCAGGGAGTGCGGAAGATGCGAGCAGCACTGTCCACAGCATATCGGGATAAGGAAAGAGCTGAAGGCCGTTAAGCGCCGGTTCGAGAATCCTGCCTTCCGGGCAGTGGTATATATTTACAATAAGGTTCTTAAGAGGGGGTAAAACCAGTTGAAGATAGCCTTGTTTGTAGGACAGATCTATATCTATACTCAGCGTGAGATCATACGCGGGATTTATGAAGAATGCAAAAAGAACGGAGATGAACTACACCTCTTTTCTTTTTATGTGTCAAATGACGAGAAGTTCGACCTTGGCGAATATGAATACATCAACCGGATGGATATAAGCGGATTTGACGGCTTTATCCTCTATGCCAGCGCCTTTTACAACCCCTATATCCGCGGCCTTCTGGTAAACAAGATCAAGGCTTCCGATAAGCCTGTCGTATCCATCGATTCCCATGATGCGAATTTTTATAATGTGACCAGCTGCAATTCGGGCGCCATGGAGGGGCTGGTTGAGCATATAATTTCGGAACATAATGTGAAGACGGTTAACTTCGTCGGCGGTCCCGCCGATTCGACCGATGCCCTCGACCGCCTCAATGCCTGCCGCAGGGTCATGGAAGCCCATGGACTGACTCTGCCCGATGAGAGGATATTCACCGGCAACTATTATGTCGACAGCGGTTATAAGGCATACGATCATTTCAAGGCTAATGGCATGATGGATGCCGATGCCTTCGTGTGCGTTAACGACCAGACTGCAATGGGAGTTTTCTATAAGGCAACGGAAGACGGATATACGATCCCGGATGACTTTATCATAACGGGATTTGACCATATACCTCAGGCTTCGTTTAACGAGCCGTCCATTACTTCCATAGAGAGGTTCGAGAGCAGGATAGGGCAGGCGGCTTACGAGGGCCTGTGGTCTAATGAGAAGAAGGAAGTTACGATAGCACCGAAGCTTGCCAAGGGGTCATCCTGCTGTAAGGGATTTGACATTGATAACACTAAGAGGGCGAGCTACCTGCGTGAATGCATCAAGCTGTCGCTTGAGAATTCAAGGTATGCAGGTTTTATAAGTGACAGTGCGGCTGACTTTATGGCTTACCGGTCTTCCGATGAGATGTATGAGATGCTCCCTTCATATCAGAAGAAGTTCAACATCCCCGAAATGGCCATCGTCCTTGATAAGGAGGAGTCCAAGAAGGTCCTTGATGTACCTTATCACTACTCGATCGACGGTGATGAGAAGAAGTCCAAGCTAATAAGACGTGATGAGATTTTTTCGAGCAAGGGCGAGGGAAATATGTATGTTTATTCCTCCCTGCATTATGGCGGCAAATATTTCGGCTACGTGATCACCACGAATTATTTCGCGGCAACGGAGACCGAGCTCTACCATATGTTCATAAACAACATTTCCAATATGTATGAATCCGCCGCCAAGTACGACAACCAGGAGGAATACATCAATAAATTAAGGGATTTAAGCTACTACGATCCCCTGACCAAGATATACAACAGGTTAGGTTTCTTCAACAAGGCGGAAGATGACTTTGAGAAGGCGAAGAATGCCGGCGAGAACATGTACATAATATTTGCCGATCTTGACAGGCTCAAAGTCATAAACGACACCATGGGCCACAAGATGGGGGATTCCTACATCGTGGATTTCGTGAACATACTGACTTCCTGTATAGACGGCTATGACACACCGCTTCGGTTTGGCGGCGATGAGTTCGTTGTTTTCGGTGTATCCACTACAGAGGAAGAGGTCAGGGCCAAGATCAACCATATCCAGGAGGAGATAAGGAAGTTTAACGAGCAGGGTAAGTACTCGCCCTATATCCTGGGTGTTTCCATGGGCTATACCATGATCAGCTCGGACACGAAGAAGACCCTTTTCTCCTATATCGAGACGGCCGACCAGAAGATGTACAAGGTCAAGAGGGAGAAAAAGGACGAAAGGTCCGGTAAGGACAGAAGATCCGGAAGAGACCGGAGGACAGGCAACAGGCGCGGCCTTAACGACCCTATAAATCTTTCCTGAAACGAGGGGACGGTTCCTCGGTTCATTTTGCAGATTTGCCAATGAGAAGCTTCCGACGCGAAGCCGGCCCTTTAGGGTTAAGGATCTTTTTACGATGATTGTAAACCATTGAATAATTAATGGTTGACAATTACCTTTTCTCATACTATACTACCGATTAGCCGGTAAGAATCATTCTTTAAGGTTCTGCGGCAATTACAAGTGACATTGGTTCAGAGCCGATGTGTCAGTTTACAGGAGTGTGGAAGAATGAAGAGTAAGTATAAAACAGTGGATCTTATTTATATGGCGATAGGAGCAGCTCTTATCGTGGTGTGTTCGTGGGTAACAGTACCGTTAGTGGTACCGTTTACATTGCAGACCTTTGCCGTATTCACGGTTATTGAACTGCTGGGAGGTAAGAAGGGATTCCTGTCCGTGCTTGTATATATTTTGCTGGGGGCTGTGGGACTTCCGGTCTTTTCGGGTTTTAAGGGCGGAATCGGAGTTCTGTTCGGAACAACCGGCGGATATATCATCGGTTTTATATTTATAGCACTTATCTACCAACTGTGTGAGAAGCTGTTTGGAAGGAAGATATTCGTGAGGGTTGCCGCAATGGTAGCCGGGCTAATAGTCTGCTACGCTTTCGGTACGGCCTGGTTCATGATCGTATATACGAGGAATACGGGAGCTATCGATATAGGAACCGCACTTGGCTGGTGCGTGATCCCCTTCATCATTCCCGATCTCGTCAAGCTGGGCCTGGCCATGTTAGTGTCAACAAGGCTGGCGGCGGCTGTTAAGCTTAATCCGGCTTCTTCATAAAAATGAAACAGGGGAACCGTCCCCTTGTTTCATTTTGTGGTATGGTATATGTATGGATACCATAATTAAACAGTTTAACAAACTGGAAAATATAAAACCTGCAGATGAGCAGATATATAAGAAGGTACTTGATCGTTGGGATGGCATTGCCAAGCCCTTAAGAGGCCTGGGCAGGTTCGAGGAGATCA
>DPZM01000164.1 GCA_003535955.1 Lachnospiraceae bacterium
GGGCATCTTAAGCATATAGGCGGAAGCGACTACATATCCGCCAAGAGCCAGCGATCCGGTATCTCCCATGAATACCTTGGCCGGACATACATTGTAAAGCAGAAATGCAAACAAAGCACCTATAAGGGCAAGTGACACAGGTGCCACACCGCTGCCCTCCCCCAAAGCCACCACGGCAAAAAAGGCAGCTATAGCGGCAGTCACGCTGGATGCAAGTCCGTCAAGGCCATCTGTAAAATTAGCCCCGTTGACCGTTCCGAGGGTCGCAAAGAAAAGCAGGGGAATTGAAAACCATCCAATGTCGGCGACCCTGCCGTGCGTAAACGGAATGATCATGGTAAGGTCTATCCCCGATACCCTGATCATATAATAAGCAAAAAAAGCAGTTACAACAAACTGAAGGCTCAGCTTCTCCCATGCGCGAAGACCCATCGCCCTCTTGAGCACCACCTTTACATAGTCATCGATAAACCCTATGATCCCGAAACCCACGGTCATCATAAGGACCGGAATGACATCGGGATACTTCCTCACACACAAAAGAGAAGCAAGAAGCATACCTCCGACGATCATTATTCCTCCCATTGTGGGCGTCCCGTTTTTCTTAAGATGGCTCTCCGGCCCGTCATCCCGTACAGTCTGACCAACCTTCAGCTTTCTTAAATATGGTATCACGAAGGGACCGCTAGCTGCCGTAACGGCAAAAGAAATCAGCAATATCCACAGAACACTCAGATCCATTTTCTCTCCTTACACAGATAATATATTAGTATATATCATTTTAATGATTTTTAAAACAAAACTTATTCAAGGTCGGATACGGAATCATCAACAGGCCGTCCCGTCTCGGGATCCAAAAGGATTCCCGTCCCCGGTTCGATATAATACCCGGTTTCCGGATCCACTTCAAAGGTCCGTTCAGGGACTTCCTCTTCCTCAAAAGTTATAACAAAGTCTTCGGCGGCCTCCTGGCTTTCCTGGCCGTCATTGTTTTCGTCCGCATTTATTTCATTCTCTGACACCACCCCGTTCTCGCTGAGAGATTTATTGTTCGACTCCGCAAATGTCAGGGCGGCAGCACTTAATTCCTCTTTCTCCTCTTCCGATAATTCTTCGGTCATGAATACATGCATATACGGAAGAACTTCGGTGAGGATATCCCTTGTGAGCAAGGTTGCGTACCTTGCCGATGCCTGCTGGGGAACGTTCGGTTCATCGATCACAGTATAGATCACAAGCTTAGGATCATCCGCAGGGGCAAATCCCATAAAGGATACAACGTAGTTCTTCTTATTTCTCGGGTACTTCTCGGCCGTTCCCGTCTTACCGCCTATCATATAGCCCGCAGGCCTTGCCGAACGTCCCGTACCGAGTGCCACTACATTAGTACACAGCTCCTTCATTGTCGCCGATGTTTCTTCGGATACCGTCTGTTTAAGGATCCTGGGTTCGATATTCCTGACGGTAGCTCCTTCATCGTTTATGATCCTGGTTACAACATGTGGCTGATAATAGTACCCCCCGTTTATCAGCGAGCAGAAGCCGGATACCATCTGGATCATGGTCACATTAAAGCCCTGCCCGAAGGATGATATCGCAAGATCGGTAGGTACCATGGTATTTACATCAAACACCAACGAATTGGTCAGTGCTTCACCCGTAAGATCCACATTGGTCTTCAGCCCGAAATTAAAGAGCTGGTTATACTTCATAAAAACAGTCTTGCCTATTTTGGCTCCCATATCCATAAACGCCACGTTACATGACTGTTCGAGAGCTCCCGAGAAGGTAAGCGCTCCGTGTCCGAGCCTGTTATTGCAGTGGATCTGATGGTCTCCCACTTCCTTAACGCCCCTACAGTTAAAGGATTCATTCCCCGTAAGTATCCCCTCTTCAAGGCCCGACGCCATGGTGAAGGGCTTGTATGTAGACCCGGGTTCATATGTCGTTGTTATGCAGAAGTTCTTCCAAAGGTCATTCAAAACCTCCATTTTGGCAGCTTCATAAGCTTCCTCATAGGTCTTGGGCTTATCATCCGCCTTTACTTCTTCGGCTTCGCCCCCGCCTTCTTCACCGCTCTCATCCGCCCGCTCTCCGGCCGGTGCGGAAAAACCGTTCCCGGAAACCGTTCCATCTCCCTCACCGCCGTCGGCTATGTCTATATCAACCACCCCCTGTGTGGTATAGTCCTCGTTCACCTCAATCGTAAGTCCATCCGTGTTCCTCGGATCGTTAAGATCATATACCGGATATGAGGCCATTGCCATTATCTCTCCGGTATTGGGATTCATTATGATCACTCCCGTATTTTTCGAACCGTTACCTTCCCTGAATTCATTCTCATGTTCCTTGTTGAAGGCCAGGATGTGTTTTTCAACTATACTCTGTATATTTACATCTATGCTTGTAACGAGGGTGTTTCCATTGTCGGCAGGCTTGATCGTACGTTCAAGGTTCTCATCATCATTAAGATATCCAAACTCCCTTCCCGGAGTACCAATAAGCTCATCGTTATAGAACTCTTCGAGTCCGTATGTCCCTTCGTTGTCCCCCTGAACAAAGCCTATAAGGTCACAGGCCAACGATCCGTATGGATATGAGCGCTGATAGGTGTTCTCAAGCCATACGCCCTTGATATTCGGATTCTCGGCCTTGTTGTTGAGCTTGTCCATAAGGGCGCTGACGACGTCGTATTCCTGCTTTTTTGCTATTATCCTGTATTGGGATGTGGGATTATTCCGTATGAAATCTTTCAGACCGTCTCTTGTATATGTAAACTCTATCTCAGAATCATACAGGGCATTGAGTGTAGGCTCAAGGAACTTGCCTTCCTTACTGTTTAAAGTCTTGGCATCTATGACAACATTATAGACCTTCTGGCTTACGGCCACCTTTGTTCCGTTACAGTCAACAATCTCCCCTCTCTTTGCCGGGAGTACCTTACTGTCGTATTCCTGCTGGGAGAGTACCTGCTTTTTATATTCCTCACCGTTATCCCGGTTTATGGCATATAGTCTTACGGTTAAACCTATAAAGGCTGCCAGTATAAGCAAAAACAATACTGCCAGCTTCTTCTGCATTCTGCCTGTGAACTTTTGCGGACGCTCCTTGGCTTTGCGCTTGCTCAACTTCACATACCCCTACATAATCAAACCAAAAACTGCCCGTTATGTTCGGGCAGTTCAAAACAAACCT
>DPZM01000298.1 GCA_003535955.1 Lachnospiraceae bacterium
AGCTCATGAATCAGAAAATAAAGGTAATAGGTGTGGAACCGGAGGGTGCAGCCTGTATGAAGGCATCGCTTGAGGCCGGCAAGGTTGTGACTCTTGATGGAGTTAACACGATAGCCGACGGTACGGCGGTAAAGACCCCCGGGAGCAAGATATTCCCCTATATCAAGGAGAACCTTGATGACATTATCACTGTTCCGGATGAGGACCTTATAGTATCTTTTCTTGATATGGTTGAGAATCATAAGATGATAGTGGAGAACTCGGGCCTTTTGACTGTGGCGGCGCTCAAGCAGCTTGACTGCAAGGGTAAGAAGGTTGTTGCCATACTTAGCGGCGGAAACATGGATGTGATCACCATGTCATCAGTGGTCCAGCAGGGTCTTATCATGCGGGACAGGATATTTACCGTATCCGTGCTCCTTCCCGATAAGCCGGGTGAGCTGTCAAGAGTAGCGGCCGTGATCGCCGAGCAGAGCGGTAATGTTATAAAGCTTGAGCACAATCAGTTTGTTTCAACCAACAGGAATGCTGCCGTGGAACTCCGCATCACACTGGAGGCATTCGGAACAGATCATAAGAATGAGATTTTGGATGCCCTTAACAAGGGAGGCTATAGGCCGAAGATAGTAAGGACCAGCGTGTAGAATCAGCTGGTTATTCCGAGTATGTAATCGGCAGAAACATTATATAATGCACATTAGTAAATATATGTACTAAAATATTAAAAGCCAACAATTAGCAACAGTTTTATGTAGAAAACCAAGATAAACTTGACGCGGTGCAGATTAAGGCCGGCATTGTAAAAACCTGTGATTTATAGTATATTTATCTGTAGATTGCAGGTTTTTTTTATGAAAGGACAAATGTATGAAGAAACTCGCAAAAAGAGGAAACATGAATGAGAGGATAGATACTGTTCTCCGTAAGTTCCGATCAAGAATGACGTCATATCCGCCGGGGATGTGTCCGCTGGCACTGTATCGTTCGCTTCTGCAGATATCCATGAACCAGTCATGCGGTAAATGCGTACCCTGTCGTGACGGCCTGGCTGAGGTTGATTACTACCTTAAGTCTATCCTTAACGGCGATGCGACCATGGATACTCTTGACAAGATGGAGAAGAAGTGCCGCATGATCGCGGCTACGGCCGACTGCGCTGTCGGTACCGTCGGCGCTAACCTTATACTTGATTCACTTACGGAATTCAGTGATGAATATGAGAGTCACATCAAGCAGGGCAGGTGTGCCGAGAATGAGATCCAGACCATACCCTGTGTGACCCTGTGTCCGGCCCATGTGGATGTTCCGGGTTATATAGCCCTTATCAAGGAGGGTGATTACGCGGGAGCGGTCAAGACCATCAGGAATAAGAATCCCCTTCCCACAGCTTGCGCGATGGTGTGTGAACATCCCTGCGAGAAGAAATGCAGGCGGACGCTTGTTGATGCACCGCTGAATATAAGGGGCCTTAAGAAGTATGCCGTTGATCAGGCAGCTGCCGATACGGTGGATACTCCAAGGGCCAATGTTAAGACAGGTAAGAGGATAGCCGTTATCGGAGGAGGCCCTTCGGGGCTTACCGCCGCTTATTTTCTTGCCCTTATGGGCCATGAAGCGGTCATATATGAGGAGCACGACAAGTTAGGAGGTATGTTAAGATACGGCATACCCGAATACAGGCTTCCCAAGGCCAGGCTTGATGAGGATTTAAGGGCCATCCTTAAGGCGGGTGATATAAAGGTCAACCTTAACACCAAGGTGGGTAAGGATATAAGCTTCAAGGACCTTAAGGATGAGTATGATGCCGTATACATCGGTATCGGGGCCCAACTGGGTAACAGGATGCCCATGGAGAATGCGGACGCTAAGAATGTGGTACCCGCGGCTGACTTCCTTCAGGAGGTTGCAAGGGGAAATGCTCCCGATCTTACGGGTAAGAGGGTAGTCCTTATCGGCGGTGGCAATGTGGCTATGGATGCAGCCCGTACCGCAGTACGTCTGAATGCCGAAACGATACATGTTTTTACAAGAAAACGGGATGACTATACGGCCCTTGACAGCGAGATAGAAGCCGCAATGCAGGAGGGCATAAGGTTCAGGACCCTGTTAAGCTTCCTTAATATTGAAACGGATAAGGAAACAGATGAGGTCAAGTCCGTATGGCTCCAGCCCGAGATAATAGCGGAATACGACCAGTACGGTATGATGACCACAGAGCATTCAAGCAATTATCCCTACAGGTTTGAATGCGACCTGCTTATCCTGGGTGTAGGACAGAGAAGTGATGTTGCTTCCTTTGAGGGTGACGGGGTTCCCACTGAACGTGGCAGGATCCTGGCCGATGAAACCTGTATGGTTAAGGAGATGGACGGGGTTTTCTCGGGGGGCGACTGCGTAACGGGTCCGTCCACAGCGATAAATGCCATAGCTGCCGGGCAGGTGGCAGCTTACAATATAGATGAATATCTGGGATATCATCATAAGGTTGAGAATGATGTTATAATACCACCGGCTTACCCCAATCCCTGTGTTCCCACCGGAAGGGCTGAGATTGAGGAGAAGGATCCCTTTGAGAGAAGGTGTAATTTCGAGCATGTGGAACTGTCAATGACGGAAGAAGAGGCCATGAGGGAGTCGGGCAGGTGCCTAAGGTGCGATCATTACGGCTGCGGAAGCCTGGAAGGAGGCAGGGGCGAATGATGAATATCAGGATAAACGGTATTGATTACGAGGCAAGAGAAGGAGCTACCATCCTTGAGGTCGCTAGGGAGAATAAGATCGATATACCAACCCTGTGCTTTTTGGAGGGCGTATCGGATATAGGTTCATGCCGCCTGTGTGTTGTTGAGGCCCTTGGCTACAAGAGCCTTCTGCCTGCCTGCAGGACAAGGATCAAGAACGGTATGGTGATCACTACGGAATCGGATACACTTACCGAATACAGAAGGGAGATGCTTAAGCTCCTTCTTACAAACCACAATCAGGATTGTATGTCCTGTCCGGCCAACGGGACCTGTGAGCTTCAAAGCTTATGTAACAGATACGGGGTTGAACACGCCGAACATATCGGTACCAGAAGGCATATTGAAGATAAGCTTCCAAGGCTTGATTCCAATCCCTATATAAGCTACGATCCCAGCAAGTGTATCCATTGCATGCGTTGCATTAGTGTGTGCAACAATATAGCCTGCAACGGTACGCTTAAGAACGGCCGGTCAGGTACCTTCCATATCGTGGATGCCCCCTTCGGACCGGATTATAAGGAGACCTCCTGCGAATCCTGCGGTAACTGTGCCAGCGTATGTCCTACGGGAGCACTCACATTAAAGAGGGAAAACAGGTACCGCGAATGGGAGGTTAAGAAGGTCCTTACAACCTGCCCTCATTGTGCCACCGGCTGCCAGTTCTACCTTATCGTAAAGGATGATAATATATTGAACGTTGAACCCGCACCCGGACCTTCAAACAACAATCGCCTGTGTGTTAAGGGGCGGTCGGGAAGCTTCGACTTTGTCAATTCGCCCGACCGCATAAAGACACCCCTGATAAAGGATAAGGCTACGGGTGAATTCAGGGAAGCAAGCTGGGAGGAAGCGATCTCTTATACGGCTAAGCGCCTTATGGAGATAAAGGATAAATATGGTCCGGAATCGCTTGCGGGCTTTGCCTGCTCAAGGTCATCCAATGAGGATGTCTACATGGTCCAGAAGATGGTACGTACCTGCTTTGGGTCCAATAATACGGACAATTGCGCAAGAGTGTGTCATTCGGCAACGGTAGCAGGGTTGGCAACAACGCTCGGATCGGGAGCCATGACCAATCCCATACATGACATAACCCATGATGTTGACTGCATACTCCTTGTGGGTTCCAATCCCGAGGAGGCCCATCCTGTTGTGGGAATGCAGATACGTGAGGCAGTAAAGAAGGGGACAAGACTTATTGTAGTCGATCCGCGTGAGATAGGACTTGCGAAAGAGGCAGACATACACCTTAAGTTAAGGCCCGGCACCAATGTGGCCTTCGCTAACGGCATGATGAACGTGATGATAGAGGAGGACCTGGTAGATCACGATTATATTAACGAAAATACCGAAGGCTTCGAGGAACTTAAGAAGCTGGTCGCTGAATATACCCCCGAAAAGGTGGGTGAGATATGCCATATAGATCCCGACAGGTTAAGGGAAGCGGCCCGCATGTATGCCCGTGCGGATAAGGCTCCCATTATCTACTGTCTGGGAGTTACCGAACATTCAACGGGAACCGAGGGCGTTATGTGCATGTCGGATATGGCGGCCCTGTGCGGTAAGATAGGAAGGAGCGGATGCGGGGTCAATCCCCTGCGCGGTCAGAACAATGTCCAGGGAGCCTGCGATATGGGAGCACTTCCCACGGATTATCCCGGCTATCAGAAGGTCAGCAATCC
>DPZM01000102.1 GCA_003535955.1 Lachnospiraceae bacterium
CGGACCGGCAGACATACCTCAAAATTCCCTCCCGTCGTACGGAGTATGGGCTTAATTCCAAGCACGTTTCCGACCGTTGCCGCCGTTGCGTTGACACGGCCCGTCTTTCTCAAGTGGTCAAGCGTGTCTACGGTCAGATAAACAACCGAGTCATATGCCGTCTCTTCAAGTATTTCCTTTATCCCTTTGGCCGAATACCCGGCTTTGGCAAGCAAAACAGCATCCATTACCGACTGTCTCTGAGTAACGGATATCCTGTGATTATCTGCTATGGTTATTCTTCCCTCATACTCTTTAGCAAAAAACTCCGCATTCTTCTGAGAACTTGACAGGCCCGAAGACATGGGGATATAGACTATTTCATCATAACCCTCGTCAAGGATCGAATCCCACATATCAACCAGTTCACCCGGAGACGGCTGTGATGTGGATACATCCGCCCCTTCCATCATAACCTCAAAAAAATGAGCCCTTGACAGATTTACGCCTTCAATATAATTCTCTTCATTTATGATAACAGGCATGGGCATACAGAAAATGCCTATCTCCTTTGCTTCATCGACCATTATCCCACTGTTGGTATCGGTCATTATGGCTACTTTCATCAGTATCTCCTTAGCTTAAATAAAGGTCTCGTCACTCTCCTCTTTCATCTCCCCAGAAGAAAAGAGCTACAGTACCTGGACCCGTATGGGCACCGATCGTCGTCCCGATATAATTGATAAGTATCTTACCCTTTAAAGCCGGGAACTTCTCCTCAATAAGCGACGCTAACGCCTTGGCATCTTCAAGGCAATGAGCATGTGTGATAAAGCACTTGCCATCATAATCATTGGCATTCTCGGCATGCATGATCATCTGCTCAACGGTTGCATCTATTACCTTCTTTTTTGTTCGGATTTTAAATCTGGGGATAAGTTTACCCTCGTTATTTACATTCAAAAGAGGACAAATGTTCAACATATTCCCAAAAAATCCGGATACCTTGCTGACCCTGCCTCCCCTTACCAGATATGTAAGGTCTGTGGTAAAGAACCAGTGATGCACTCTCAGCCTGTTCTTAAGAGCGAATTCTTCAATTTCCTCTATACTCTTACCCTCATCCCTAAGGTCTGCAAGTTTATCGACAAACAGCCCGAACCCGCCCGACGCTGCCAGGGAATCGATCACTATAAGCTTCCTTTCGGGATACTTCTCCCTAAGTTCTTCAGCAGCAATATTAGCCGAATTATTGGCTCCGGATATGCCGCTTGACAGGGTAAGATGTATGACATCCCTTCCATCGGCCAGAAACTTCTCAAAATGTTCCCTATATTCTTCAACATTCGGCTGCGAGGTCTGTGTTTCCGATCCCTGGGCCATCTTATCATACAGCTGTGAAAACTTCATAGACTGTCCAAGATCATCAACATAGAGCTTGCCATCCAGATAAAAATGAAAACACAGATATGCTATATCCCTGACCTTAAAAAAATCGATGGGCATATCAGCAGTCGAGCAGCAGCTTAAAACATAATCTCCCATATCAGTTACCTCCCGTGATTATATCAGCGATCTGTTTATAGTCAGCCCCCACAGGGATCTTGAAGACTCCCGGCGTGATCTTTTTATCGTAATGGTTACTGCACAGATAATCATCAAAATCACCCGCGTCATCTATGGCTCCTCCGCTCTTAAGAAGCCTTGATACCGTCTCTGAAGATGAACCCGATGCTATCTGTACTGTAAAGAACTCATTATAACCAAGTTCCTTTGATGAGTTCTGCAGGCCCGAAACCTTCTCGTTTGAGGACTTCTTCTCATTCTGACCGCCCATGGCCAGATCTTCCTTGCTGTCCCTTATATCACCATCTGAAGCCCCGGCTTCTCCGGTTTCCTGCGCTGCCGGCTCATCCGTCGGTTCAGCATCTTCCTCAAGGACCCTGGTGCCCGTATCCTTTCCTTCTTCCGTAGGGTTCTCAATCTTATCCTCAGCCTTGTCTTCCTCACGGACTTCCGATTCAGCTTCGGGCTTTGCTTCGGGCTTTGCTTCGGACTTTGCTTCAGGCTCCGTCTTGTTTTGTTCACTTTCCAAAGCTTCTTCCGTTTCTTGGGCGGGTTTTACAAGCACCGATCCTTCCTCAACCATTCCGAGAGCCCTGGCTCTTGTTTTGATCTCCGTATCACTCAGTTCACCCCTCTTGCCGGATACTGCTATCCCCATTAAAACGGCAGAAATGAAAATCCCGGTGCCTAAACCTCTCAAGTAGCTCTTAAGTTTCATACAGTCTACCTCTTAAACAGCTCGATCACAAGGCCTACCTCACCTACTCCGAGGTTAAGCTCCTTAGCTATCTCAACATTGGTCTTTCCGGCCTTATGGAGTTCAATTATCCTCTTGTTATTGTTCTCCTTCTGCTCATCTGTCAGTCCGTCTTTAATTATCGCAGCTATATTACCGCGCTCTCTGACCTTTTCTTCCTTTTTCTCTATACTATCCCCGGTTTCTTTACTCTTATTATCAGCCGGTCCGGTTTCGGATGATTTACTTACAGCCTTCTGCCTTACCACCTTGCCGCCCGCGCTCTTTACCTCTCTGGTTACGGCTTCTGCCTTACGGACGGTATTTTTAAGATCTGTCTGTTTGTCCGTAAGCATATCGTAAAGGAACATAACTTCCTTATGAGACTTGTTGATCTCTTCCATTATGGTATTCGAATACTCTGAAAGAGCCATTATCTTTTCATTTGATATCTTCTCGAGGGCACGTTCCGACTTCTCCATGGCGTATTCAACCGAGGAATCTGTCGCCTCCTTAACCTTAAGATTCATCGAGTCGTATTCCTTATCGGTGATCCGTCTTACTTCCTCTCGAAGCTTATCCTCATCTATTCCCTGAACGATCTGTTCATTCTTGTCCTTAAGCACAAAGCTTAAACAAAAAATAACCACTCCTATGATAAGGAGTGTTATTTCCATAGGGGTCATATCCTGTCTCCTATAATACCTTAACTATATTTTCAGGTCAAATCCGGGTGATCGCGACTTTACTCTTACCCCTTCATCCGGAGCTTTCGCCTTCCTGTCTTTCTTCCTTATATCAACAAACTCATTCCTGCCCTTCTCCTTGGCATCATGTCTGGTATCGGTACCGTCGCTCTCGCTTGCCGACTTGACAGTATGAACCGTTTCCTCACCCTTTACATCCACCTGATTCTGGACATTAACATGGTCAAGTGCCGCCTTATTATCTTCATTGGCACGAAGATTCGCTATATCCTGAGTACGCGCAAGCGTACCACTCAATTCAATAGGACTAATCATAACATACCTCCGTCCTTAAGTACATACCTACAGGGCCTTGATCCTTATATCGGCACCGTCCTTGACAAAACGTGCCCTCTGGGCCGGGGCCTTTAAATTGGTATATACCTCACTTATCGTGATCCTGGTCCCTGGATACGCGCAACCCGAAACCTTTACCACCGAATCCGTATCCTTTATATCTATGGCTTCCATATATTTATCATATTCATCCATCAGGCTGTTTATTTCATCGTTAAGTCTCTTGTATTCCTCCGAAAGCTGTTTGAAGTTGCGGAGCTGGTCCGGTGTAAGCTTATCGCCCTTCTTCATACGCATGGTAAGAGTCACCAGCACGGGCTTAACCTGGTTGAGTTTCTTGTTCTTCTCGGTTAATTCCTGCTGCATGCTGGCAGCCTTAAGCTTGATCGACGGATCCTGTCCGACCTGGATATCCGTATCCACGCCCATTTCCGAACCGATCGTCTTGGCCTCGACATTACCCAGGGCCTGTACGCTTCCTCCCGTTATAAAGCCCTTCTTGCCGGTTACGATGACATCGCCCTTGCTTACTATCTTTGAATGGATTATTGCTTCCGCATGAATGTATCCATCCGCTGTTGCCCTGGCATTTTCAAGGAACTTGGCCACTATATTGCGGCCCGCTGTTATCTCTCCCTTACCCATACCGTTCATGCCACGGGTGATTATTATATCGCCTCCGGCCTCTACAAGCGCGCCCTCAACAACACCGCGCACTTCAACATTACCGCTGGCCTTCACCGTAAAGCCTGCCTTCACATTGCCGTTGACATGCACATCACCGTCGTACTCTATATTACCCGTTGACGTATCCACGTCATTGACTTCGTAAATATTGGAAACAAATACCTTATCACCCACGAGGGTTACATTACCGTTTATCTCACTGATAAGCTCGAGTCCGTCTTCCGAAACCTTAAGGTTTCTTCCATATGAAAACCTGGGCTCACTTACCTCCTTGGGACTGACATAACCTCCGTAAACATTAACGCCGTCATCGCCCGGATCGGCAGGCGTAAGCCTTGCAACCACCTGGCCTTCCCTGCATCCGCTTATTATATTCAGATTGAAGAAATCAACCGTACCGTCGGGATTAAGTGTGGGCTTTGTTGAAGGATCGGTATTGAAGAGGTATTCGATCTTACCGTCCGATCCTTCCCTTACGGGTTTACCTTCCGCTATCACATAATCGGTACAGTAATGTTTATCCTCAAAGAACGAATTTATTGCATCATTCTTAATGCCAAAGGATACCTTCTTAAACTTGAGATCCTTGATGATCTCATCCTTTTTAAGCTCTTCTCCCTTGTCCGAAGGAGGGTAAAACCTTGCGACACAGGTCATACCGTCATCGGATACCGACAGGCTGTAGCTCTCGCTTTCTTCATGTCCTACCCTGTTGTCGATCTTTACTTCACATGCTTCTCCGCCGGACCCCTGGATTGCCTTGGCAATGGCCATCTTATCGGCGATAAAACCGTGTCTCTGGAGATATCCCTGGAGCTCATCAAATTCAAAAGCGGCTCCGTTACCCTGCGGCGGATAAAGGATCAGATATGTTCCGTCTCCTTTAATCCTTAATTTGAAATAAGAATTGATATCGCTCATGATCTCTCCCCCTGCTCCTGCCCAATGGTCATCCGTTAAGGAATCCCATATATTTACCCATCTTGCCCTTCATTTTATTCAGGGCCTTTGTATGGAGCTGTGATACGCGTGATTCCGACACCTCAAGTACATTACTGATCTCCTTAAGTGTCATATCCTCATAGTAATACATAAGGACAACCTGACGCTCCTTCTCGGTAAGCTGCGTGAGCGCCTCCTGCAGAACCACCTTCAGCTCCTCCTTCTCAACTGCTTCCTCCGGAAGCTCGTATCTGGAAACAGTGGAAGATTCACTGATCACGTCACCACCGCCGGATTCCGTGAATTCATCCAGCGAGATGACATTTGTTACCTTCATCTGAGACTGCCAGTCATCATACTCTTCATTTGTGATGCCAAGCTCCCTGGATATTTCCTCATCCGTAGCAGCTCTTCCGGTCCTTAATTCTATCTCTTTTATGGCATTCGAAATATCCCTCTGACGTTTTCTTACCGTTCTCGGGATCCAGTCCATCTTACGGATCTGGTCAAGTATCGCTCCCCTGATCCTTAAAGAGGCATATGTCTCGAACTTAACCTCCTTAAGGGCATCAAACTTGTCAATCGCATCGATAAGTCCGAATATCCCGTAACTTACAAGGTCATCATACTCGACATTATAGCCCAAATACATGGATAAGCGGCCTGCAACAAGCTTAACTAACGGTGCATATTCCAATATTATGTTTTCCCGAAGCTCCTTGGTAGGATTCTTAGAATAATCCTCCCACAGCTTAAGCCTTCCTGCGTCATCCATGTCGCACCCCGCTTATATTCTTTATTCTGCCCCTGCGGGCACCTCCTCATTATCTGCCGGCATCTCGCCCTCTCCTTCAACAGGGGCTTCACCTTCAGCGCCTTCGGCACCTTCTTCTCCTTCTGCGGACTTCTCTACAACTTCTCCTTCATCACCAACCGTATCATCTGTGGAAATCTCAAATTTATCAAGAAGTTTCTTCACTATCAGACCGATCACGAGGAAGATTACCAGGACAATGATCAGAACAACCAAAGTATCATGAAGGTTGTAATGCTCGATATATGTTACTATACATGCGACTGCCGCTGCCAGAAGCATGATGAACAAAGGCACCTTCTTAGTTTTCATAACCTACCCGCTATATCTTTTTAATATCCCTGCCTACCGCCTTGATGACAAAATCACCTGTTTCGGGGAAGAATTCAACGGTTCTTCCGTAGCAGTCTCCGGTATCCCTGGCAAGGATGGGTATCTTCATTTCACCGAGTATCTTCGTAACCGCTTCGGCATTCCTGGCCCCAACGGCCATGGCCTCCGATTTGCCCTGAAGGGCAAACATCTGTGCTCCTCCTGCTATCTTGGCAACAAGCCTGCTCCTTGATGCCCCCGCTTCCACCATTATCCTTACAAGTTCGGCAATGCCTGTATCCGCAAACTTTGCTATACATTGATTATTTGAAATCTTGGTAGAGTCAGGCAGCATGATATGAGCCAGTCCTCCTATCTTGGTGATCGGATCCCTTATGGCTATGCCGACGCATGACCCAAGACCCAAAGTAGTGATCGCATCCGGGCTCTTGCACAGCTTAAGGTCTGCCATACCAACCTTTATCATTTCACTCATAGTCTTACACCTTATTTACATTCCAAGAGAAGTTAATATCTTATCATATGATTCAAGGTCCGGAACCAGGATAAAGAAGCCCGTAAGCTTAACATCATCCGTAAATTCCGTCTGGATAAGGAGCATCTTATCTCCCACTGCTCCGAATTCAATAGCCGGTACGCTCAGGATCGAGCCGCACATATCAATGCTTATGGCCGGTATTGACGCAATGATCTTAAGGTTTGTCAACGTAGACAGGGAGGACAGGTAGGACCCCGTTATGATATTACCTATCTCCTTTAAGGCAGACATTTCCATCTCGCCGAATTCACCCGCATTCTCAACCTCAGGCGAGCCCATCAGCTTGCTTATAAGGGTTATTGCGGATTTCTCCTCCAGCAGGAACATTATACTTCCCGATATGTCACCCTCAACTATCTGGTAAATACCGGCCATAAGCTGTTCTTCACCGCCCATGGCCTCGCCTACCTGTGAAAACTCAAGGAGTTCAACCTTAGGGACCTTCATGTCCACCTTGCTGCCTATCATCTGGGCCAGTGCCGTTGTCGCGTTGCCGGCTCCGATATTACCTATTTCACTCAGGATGTCAAAATACATCCCATCCATATTATTCAGATCGATCTTCGACATAATTCACCCCGCTTAACATCTGTACGTTATTCCTTGTCCTTTTCGGAAATGACCACATTAAGGTCAAGCAGGGAAATAAGGGTATCCCCACACTTTCCGATCCCGTTTATGTAGCTCGCATCGGTATTGGTGCTGTTTCTGGCTGCAGGATCCACATTGTTTTCACTGAGTGTGACAACCTCCTTTACCGCATCCACGATAATACCGACAGGGGCATTCTGTTCAAGTTTTATTATGATTATCCTTGTCTTATTGGTAATATCTGTCTCAGGCAGTCCAACCTTCATGCGGAAGCTCATTACGGGCACAACCTCGCCACGGAGGTTTATAACGCCCTTGAAGTATTCCTGACAATTCGGAACCCTGGTTATCTTCTGCATACGGACAATATTGTCAACGTATTTGATATCTATTCCGTACTGCTCATCTCCTATATTGATCACAATATACTGAGTGGTATCAAACTCATTATTTATTACACTGATTCCATCCATGTTGACCCCTCCTATATAAGACAATTGGCATCAATGATAAGCGCGACTTCACCATCACCGAGGATGGTCGCACCGCTTATCATGCGGCTTGTACAGTTAATGTATTTACCCAGGGATTTGATAACGATCTCCTGCTGTCCTATAAGCTCATCAACAACAAGGCCTGCATACTGATCGCCCTTCTTAACTATAACAACTATCATTCTGTCCTTCTTGTCGGCCGTAGCCTCAAGGCCCAGTACCTCATGAAGCCTTACAAGAGGTATGACATTGCCGCGCAGATTGATGACTTCCTTGGCCTCAACATATTTGATCTCCGATTCGCTTATATCTTCTATCGTATCTATGGAGCCTAAGGATATTGCATATTTCTCTTCTCCGACAATGACCATGAGAGCCTGGATAATGGCAAGTGTCAGAGGCAGCCTTATCGAGAATGTCGATCCTTCTCCAAGCTTTGTCTTAACAGACACATCACCACCAAGGGCTTCGATCTTGCTCTTTACCACATCAAGGCCAACGCCTCGGCCCGACACGTCGGAAACAACCTTGGCGGTTGAGAATGAAGGAAGGAACAGAAGATCGATGATCTCCTTGCTGGACATATTCTCGCCCTGCTCAGCGGTTATTGTCCCGCGTTCGATAGCCTTCCTCTTAACGGCTTCCACATCGATTCCGTTACCGTCATCCTTAACCTCAATGACAACGTTGTTACCATCCTGGTATGCATCCAGATATATGGAGCCCACGGGGTTTTTACCCTTGGCAACACGTTCTTCGGTCGATTCAAGTCCGTGGTCGGCCGAATTACGCAGCATGTGCATAAGGGGATCACCGATCTCGTCAACAACGGTCCGGTCGAGCTCGGTATCCTCACCTGTCATGTACAGTTCCATCTTCTTATTGAGCTTCTTGCTAAGATCCCTTATCATCCTGGGGAACTTGGTCGTGATGCTCTCAATAGGTACCATTCGAACCTTCATGACTGATTCATGCAGGTTTGTTGTAACACTCTCAAGGTACTCGATCTGCTCATTAAAGTTGGAATTGTTGGATCCGGCCTGACCGGCGCTCGAATAAGAGACAAGTGAATTCTTGGCAATGATCAGCTCACTGACAAGGTTCATCAGCACATCCAGCTTCTCAATATCAACCCTGACTGTCCTGTTGACAACCGGCTTACCCGCAGCCTTCTTGGCCGGCGCATTTGCTCCGCCCTGTGCCGGTGCCGGTGCCGCCTGGGCTGCTGCGGGAACAGGCGCTGTGGCTTCCGTCTTGGCTTCCTCTGCCGCAGGTGCTGCAGGCTCTGACTCCGCCGTCTTGCTCTCTTCTCCTTCCTTGCTGAGTACCTCTTCAATGGGCACCGCTTCTCCGATGACCTTCTCGATCTCGGAAACGCTCATTACAGCCTCTTCAACCTTGTCATACGACTCCTGTGTAACTAAATAAAGGGAAAAATCAAAATCGAACTTCTCATCTTCTATATCCTGTGTGGACGGTTCGGATATGATTATCTCGCCCAGCTCCTCAAGCGCCTTGAACACAAGGAAAGCCCTTGCAGCCTTGAGGATACAGGATTCCTGTATAAATACGGTACAACCGTATATATTCATCTTCTTTTCTTCAGCTTCCTTGATGGCATTTATCTCATGCTCCTGAAGCTTTATTGCTTTCCATTTCTTGCCGTCATCCGCGCCGCCGTCCGCGCCGGCTTCATCCTTCTTCGCTTCACCGCCGGCCGTTGCTTCAGCCGCAGGTGCTGACGCCGCACCGGTTCCCTCATCCAGGCACTTCTGCAGGGCCTGTATGATGGCCGCGTTATCATTGGTTCCTTCGTCCTGTGTTTCCTGGATCGTATTTTTATACTCTTCAAGCGCATCAAGTGTCTGGAACAATACATCGACAAGCTGGCTGGTTACCTTCATCTTGCCGTTTCTGATCTCCGAGAATACATTCTCCATGTCGTGAGTAAGAGCCTGCATCCTCTTGTAGCCCATAGTGCCCGCCATACCCTTAAGTGAATGTGCCGCACGGAAAATCTCATTTATCGTATCCGCATTCTCCGGCTCATTCTCAAGGATCATCAGCTGGTCACTGAGGCTCTGTAAATGCTCATTCGTTTCGTCTAAGAATATCTCCAAATACTGGTTAACATCCATGGCTAGCATACCCCCACGTTCTTAATGATATGATCCGCAACCTCCGAAAGCGGTACAACTTCATCTGCCAGGCCACCATCAACGATGCTTCTGGGCATTCCGTATACCGTACAGCTCTCCTCGTTCTGCGCGATCACTCGCACCTTCTGACTCTTCTTTAAGTTAACAATACCGGCGGTGCCGTCGCACCCCATTCCGGTCAGTACCACACAGACAACTTCATCGAAATTAGCTCCGACCAGTGACTCATACATGTAATTGGCACACGGTTTCACACCTTCTCTGGCGGGTTCGTCAGACAAATGGATCTTATTTCCGCCTGCCGCCCTCACTGCATTAAGATGTGCCCCACCCGGTGCAATATATACATGTCCCTTGAGCAGCGGTTCGCCTTCTTTGGCCTCCGTCACATCAATGTAGCTGAGTTCATTAAGCCTGCTCGCAAGAGAGCCGGTGAATCCTTTGGGCATGTGCTGTACCAACAGTACGGGTGCGTTCAGGTCCCCCGGAAGCTTGGGAATAACTTCCTGTAAGGCCTTAGGCCCTCCTGTTGATGATGCGATCGCCACGATCTTCTTGCCCGGCACCTTGGGGTACTGCTTATTCCTTGCCGGTTCAACCGGTTTACCCGCTGCCTTGACATCACCCGCACGTAATGTATTGCTTGTGGGTATGGTTCCCGGTTTGTTGTGGAAGTTGACATCGTATCTTGAGACAAATGTCCTTGCTCCGGTTCCGGTTCCTGACAAACCGGCTCTTGCCATATGCGAAGGATTCGTCTTGCTTACGACATCAAGCAGTGTCAAAAATCTGTCCCTGAACTCAACATGCCTTGCATCCGCAACGTTTTCCGGCTTCTTGATAAAGTCAACTGCACCCAGTTCGAGGGCCTCAATGGTTTCCTTGGCTCCTTCACCGGTCGTAGTGCTTGCCATAAGGACGCTTGCATATACCTTACTCTTCTGCATTTCCTTAAGAAGCTCGAGGCCGGTCATCTTGGGCATGTAAACGTCAAGAACTACCGCATCATATGTTTTTGCACATATTTTCTTGAATCCGTCTGCTCCGTCAACAGCGTATTCAGCCACTTCAAATCTGTCGTCCGAATTAATTATATCACAGAGCACCCTTCTCATGAGTGCAGAGTCATCTATGATAAGTATTTTCTTTTTCAATTTATCATCCCTTCTCCCTGCGTCTGATTTTTCTTTCTTCCTCAAAAATAAACTTGATTATGCTCTCCCTCTCGTCATTCATGATATTTATAAACTGGATCCTGTGCTCATAGGAGCCTGCCCTGGATTCAAGCTCTTCTGAATATAATACACGTCCGAGAAGTTTATACTCTGTCAGCTTACCGTTCACGAAGAGCGAAAAGGCGAACTGTATATTACTGCCTTTAGGATAACGGTCCTTTGATATAAACCTGGCTCCGCCACCGCTTATATCCACCATTGTTCCGTTGGAAAAAGTAATATCGGTATCAAGAAAATGCACCTGTTCGGTAGGCCCCTTGGCGTTATCGGCATCGGACACTCCTCTTGCCTTCATGTCAAGCACACAGTTCAGGCGATAGTATTCACGTCTCTGATACTTCCTGATATCCGTGGTAAGCTCCATTACCAGCACGAATATGTTGTCCGATTTATACCTGTCTATCACCCTGGCAAGGCACTGGTACAGACCTGTCTGGGTGTAGAAGCATATATTGTATTCTCCGTCCACAGGTAGCAGGATTACCTTGCCCTGCTCCATGGGCATCGCTATCTTGATCTGGTCTTCGGAGACAATGTCATAGACCTGGCTCCTGTAGTTTTTCTTCTCGCTCAGATCATTTCTCCCCTTCGAGTTATCGATCGTCTCAAGTTCCAGCTTGTCACCCAGTTTAACGTATTTTGATAACATATCCTCTCTCCTCTTTCTTTACTGCTGCCATTCCCTGCTCTTGATACCTCTTACCATATTGGCAAAAAATCCGGTCATCCCATGCTTTTTAAAGGTCGCATCATCCGCATTGTTGGTCAGTACATATGCCAGATTCTCAAATGCTCTTGATGACTTGGCGTTCGGGTTGTCAATAGATATCGGGGTCTGCTGCATCACTGCCTTTACAAGCTGCGGATCCTCGGGTACATGTCCCAGATACCTTATAGGGATCTTCAGATATCTGCTGACCACGGCGTTCAGCTTGTTATAAAGCTGCTGCCCCTCCTCCGGACTTCTCACCTTATTTGCTATAACCTTAATGGCGGTCATCTCCCTGCTAAACCTCACATGCCTGTTGAGGGCCTTGAGCAGCGAGTAGGAATCGGTAATGGAAGTCGGTTCGGGCGTTGTTACAAGGAGCACCTCTCCGCTGGCAACCAAAAACTCTATAACCGCATCCGATATCCCCGCTCCTGTATCAATAATGATAACATCGGCCAGCATATCCAGCTCTGCAAGGTTCTGTATCAGATAATTAATATAGTCCCGTCCCAGGTTTGTAAGCCCCGCTATTCCCGATCCGCCGGAAATAAAACCTATGTCCATGGGCCCTTCGGTGATGATCTCCCTTATATTCTTACCCTGGTAAATAAGGTCGCCCAGATTATGCCTTGGTATCGCGCCGAACATGACTTCGATATTTGCCAGACCGAAATCCGCATCGAATATGATGACTCTCTGCCCCAGCTTTCTCAACTGGACTGCAAGGTTTATCGAAACATTCGACTTACCGACACCGCCCTTGCCGCTGGTCACCGTGATAACCCTGGCTGTAGGTCTTTGCTGGACCTGGGCGTTCATCTTTATTATATTTCTCAGTTGTGACGCCTGATCCATACTCTATCTGCCTCCCAAAAGCTGCTTGACCGTATTCTGCGGGCTGAACTGCTCTATGTCATCGGGAACGTTCTGTCCGCATGTTATATACGACATCTGCGCCCCCGTATGCTTCTTAAGGTTAAAAAGATTACCCAGGGTTGTTGTCTCATCAAGCTTGGTGAAGATAAGCTTGTAATCGGTCATTTCCGAATAGGCATCCGCTATACTTAAAAGATCCCTGTACTTGGTCGTTGCCGAAACCACCAGATACACCTCCTTCTCTATTACGTTGTCCACGCAGTGAAGGAACTGTTTCATGGCATTCTTCTGGGCTTCATTATGGTGTGAATGCCCCGCCGTGTCTACAAGGATATAGTCATAATCCTTGAATTCATCCAGTGCTTCCTTTACCTCATCCTCCGTATAAATGACCCTGAATGGTGCATCGAGGATATTGGCATAGGTGCGCAGCTGTTCCGCTGCGGCTATCCTGTAAGTATCCGTTGTAAGAAGGGCCACCTTCTTTTTATCATCCACGTTTAACTTGCTTGCGATCTTTGCAATAGTAGTTGTTTTCCCCACACCGGTAGGACCGATAAAGAAAAGAAGCTTGGCTCCCTCGGACGCCTTGGTAACGGTGGATGGCTGTCCGAATTGAAGTATCATCTTCTGGTATATATTGGCAAGAAAAACATCTATTCCCGCTCCGGTCTTCTTTATCTTGCCCAGTTCATCGATTATCTCATTGGCGTATTTCTCATCAACCTCATTATCGATAAGGGTATTGTAAATAAGCTTGAAGAAGGCCATCTGTTCATCAGCTTCTTCATCAAAGTCAGCATCCGTCACTTCCCTGACAAGCTGCTGCTCTATAAGGGAATGAATGCTCTCAAGCTTCTCTTCGAGCGATTCCTTTTGGTCAGCCTTTACCGGCCTTGACGGGATTACGGGCTCTTCATATGTAACTTCCCTGACCCGCTCAAACTCCCTCTCCTTCTCAAGCTCCTCCCTTGCGCTCTGTACCGTTCTTCTTACGGTCGCAGCGGGAAGTATCGGCTTATATGAGCTTCTGTCAGGTTCATCCTCAAGGGCTGCGGTCACTTCAACCACCGGCTTCTTAAAGAGGGCCTTAAGTCCCTTGCTCTTTACTGTCCTCACGTTCATGATGACAGCCGTGCTTCCCAGCTCCTTCCTGGCAAGAACTGTTGCTTCTTCTTCGGTTTTTCCCTGAAATTTCTTAATGATCATTTAAGCTGTCACCATTCCTACGGATTGGAGTTCAACGTTACTTTCTACCTCATTATATGAAACCACTACAAGATCCTTGAAATAATCCTCCGTAAGCTTCTTAAAATACATCCTCACGATCGGCGAAGTGATTATGATAAGGGACTTGCCCAGTTTCTCCAGCTTATCCGTCTCTATCCTTACCGAATTCATGATAGCCTTGGTCCTATCGGGATCCAGAGTCAGATAGGCTCCCTGCTCGGTCTGCTTAACGGAAGCCATGATCTCCTGTTCTATCTTGGGATCCAAAGTAACAACCTGTGTTGCTTCATTTGCCGGAAAATACTTGGCCGAGATCGCGCGTTTAAGCGCCTGCCTTACATATTCGGTAAGAATATCGGTATCTCTTGATATAACGGCATGATCCGCCAATGTCTCGAATATGGTAAGCAGGTCCCGGATCGATATACCTTCCCTTAAAAGGTTCTGAAGAACCTTCTGTATCTCGCCGAGGCCAAGCAGCTTGGGCGTAAGCTCGTCGACAAGGGAAGGATTGGACTCCTTTAAATTGTTCACAAGATTCTGTACGTCCTGTCTTGTCAAAAGCTCGGCAATGTGCTGCCTTATGATCTCGGTCAGGTGTGTGGCTATTATCGAAGGCGGATCTACTACAGTGTAGCCAAG
>DPZM01000140.1 GCA_003535955.1 Lachnospiraceae bacterium
TTACCTACATAAATGCCCACGGAACGGGAACCCACCACAATGACCTGTTTGAAACAAGAGCAATAAAGCTTGCCTTCGGAGATCACGCGAAGGACCTTAAGATCAATTCGACAAAGTCAATGGTCGGCCACCTTCTCGGTGCCGCCGGGGCGGTTGAATTCATCACCTGTGTTAAGGAAATTAATGACGGCTTCATCCATGCAACCGTAGGTTACGCAGAGCAGGATGAAGAGATAGATCTTGATTATTGTAAGGAAGCGGTAAGCGGTGTGGACCTTAAGCATGCCCTCAGCAATTCGCTGGGATTCGGCGGCCATAATGCATCGCTGCTTGTAAGTAAATACAGTGAATGAGCCCTCATCAGTCAGCTTCGCTGACAGCTGTCTTCCCTTGAGGGGAAGGTGGCCGGAGGCCGGATGAGGTGGAAAGGACAGAATGTGGTGGGGGAGACAGAGAACCGTCCCCTGTCTCCAAGCCGGAAGAGTTGTAAAGGCCGGAAGAGGTGTAAAGCCGGAAGAGTTGTAAATGCCGGAAAAGGTGTAAAGCCGGAAGAGTTGGGAAGGACAGAATATGTTAGATACAAAGAAGGATTTACTTACAGCCAAGGAAATAATGGATATAATACCTCACAGGCAGCCCTTTATGCTTCTTGATGCCATTGAGGAGATGGAAGAGGGGAAGTCGGTAAAGGCAAGGAAGTGTGTGACTTACAATGAACCATTCTTCGGAGGCCACTTCCCGGGGGAACCGGTAATGCCGGGTGTTCTTATCGTGGAGGCAATGGCCCAGGCGGGTGCGGTCGCAGTTTTGTCCATGCCTGAGATGAAGGGTAAGACAGCCTACTTTGCGGGGATCGATAAGGCCCGTTTTAAGCGTAAGGTCGTTCCCGGCGATGTCCTCACCCTCGAGGTTGAGATCACGAAACTCAAGGGTCCTATCGGCATCGGCCAGGGCAAGGCAACCGTGAACGGAGAACTTGCTTGTTCCGCAGAGATCATGTTCGCAATCGGAAAGTAGACCATCATCAGCCGGCCTTCTCAGAAGGTTTGGAGGCATACAAGGATATCGGCGATATCACTGAAAGAAGTAAGGTCTCCAGCTTACCTACTAAATGCATTAAGAAACAATTAAGTAGGTAAAAAAAGAAAGAGTCAGAAGAAAAAATACCTACTAAACAGAGGAAAAAACAATCTAGTAGGTAAAAAAGGAAAAGTAAGAAAGAAAAAATACCTACTTAACAGAGGCAATAACATTTTAGTAGGTAAAGGAGTAAATACTAGGGAGAATTGAAATGTGGCAAGGATTTAAGGGCGCCAAAAACTATTTTACATTAAACAGGAAGCAGACCCCTTCCGATAACACGGTAACCTGCAAGCTTTGCGGGGCTGTTATCGACAAGACGGAGGCCAAGCAGAACAGGTACATCTGTACCAAGTGCGGGTACTATTTCAGGATAAGGACACACAACCGTATAAGGATGGTTGCGGATCCTGAATCATTTGAGGAGTGGTTTGCGGATTTAGAGGAGAAGAATCCCCTTAACTTCCCGGGATATGAGGAGAAGCTTAAGGAGGTGCAGGAGAAGACCGGGCAGAAGGAAGGCATGACCATAGGACGTGCCACCATTAATGGAATTCCGGTTGTCCTTGGGATATGCGATTCCAGGTTCCTTATGGGTTCCATGGGTCATGTATACGGCGAGAAGATAACCGCAGCGGTTGAACGTGCTACCAGGGAAAGGCTCCCGGTAATACTTTTCTGCTGCTCGGGCGGAGCAAGGATGCAGGAGGGCATCATGTCCCTCATGCAGATGGAAAAGACCAGTATGGCCCTTAAGAGGCACTCGGATGCAGGCCTTCTCTATATACCGGTTCTTACCGACCCCACAACCGGTGGTGTAACGGCAAGCTTTGCAATGCTTGGGGATGTGATCCTTGCAGAGCCGGGAGCCCTTATCGGATTTGCAGGCCCCAGGGTAATCGAGAAGACAATAGGCGAGAAGCTGCCGGCAGGATTCCAGTCAAGTGAATTCCAGCTTGAGCATGGCTTCGTTGATGCGATAGTTGAGCGTAAGAACTTAAAGAAGACGCTGACCCAGCTGCTTAAGTTATATACACAGGTCAAGGGTTATGCTGATTTTGTCCCTTCGGATGCTGATACGGCCGAGCCCGAAGAGGTGGCAAGGGAGCAGGCCATAAAGGCACTTCCCTTATCAGCCTGGGATAAGGTCAAGGCGGCAAGGAGTGTTGACAGGCCTTCGACCACCGATTATATGGATATCATATTTGATGATTTCTTCGAGCTTCACGGAGACAGGCTTTTTAAGGATGACCATGCCGTCATAGGCGGTGTTGCTTATCTTGATGGCCAGCCTGTGACCGTTATAGGAATCCAGAAGGGCAAGAACTTCGATGAGTGTGCATACAGGAACTACGGAATGTGCTCCCCTGAAGGATATCGTAAGGCCCTGCGCATCATGAAGCTTGCCGAGAAGTTCAGAATGCCCATAATCACCTTCGTAAACACATCGGGTGCCTATCCGGGCAAGGAAGCTGAAGAGAACGGACAGGGAGAAGCCATTGCCCGTAACCTTTATGAGATGTCGGCCCTTAAGACACCCATTGTAAGCCTTATGATAGGTGAAGGCGGTTCCGGCGGAGCTTTGGGTCTTGCAGTCGGGAACGAAGTGTGGATGATGGAGAATGCAACCTATTCGATACTTTCCCCCGAGGGATTTTCATCGATATTATGGAAGAGCAGTGACCGGGTTGAAGAAGCGGCAGGTGTTATGAAGCTTACGGCGGCCGATCTTAAGGAACTGGGTGTCATCGAGAAGATAATCCCCGAATACGGCGGAGCCAATGAATGGACACTTAAGTCGATCGCCATGTACATGAAGAAGGAACTTAAGGAATACCTAAAGAAAAATGCGTTAAAGTCAGGCACTATCCTGGCTGAGGAGCGTTACGAGAGATTCCGCAAATTCTGAT
>DPZM01000081.1 GCA_003535955.1 Lachnospiraceae bacterium
GCAAGCGGTAAGTTTACGGTATCCGAAGCGGCAAAAGAAGAGGCTAAGAAGGCAATTTCAGAGGATGGCTTCTACGGGGTAAAGAATACCTCCGACAGAATACTTGAAATGGCCAAGGCATTAACGGGCGGTGATCCCGACAAGATCGAAGACATGAGGAATGCCTTCAAGAAGGGCTTTGATCAGGCAACCAAGTCATGGGGCCGGGATCTTCCCGATATATCGCACAAGACCTATGATGCGGTAATGGAAGGCTTCGACAACTGGGCCAAGGAATCCCAGGTTCAATAAGCAGGAATACTACCATATTTCCCTGAAATTTGAGTAGTGAAAACACGCAGGTGACCCCTGCGTGTTTTGTTGTTCGATTTCTATACTTTACTGCTTATCTGACACAGCCTGTAAGGTCATTGATATCATCTATCTTATACTTATCCATATAGTCCCTTATACCATCTATAACCTTTATCGTAGTATAAGGATCATGGAAATTCATCGCACCGACCGCAACCGCTGTAGCTCCTGCCATGATAAATTCAAGGGCATCATCGGCACATGCTATACCGCCCATACCTATTATCGGTATCTTAACAGCCTGTGACACCTGATATACCATCCTTACGGCAACCGGCTTTATCGCAGGTCCCGACAGGCCTCCTGTCTTATTGGCCAGGGCAAAGGTCCTTTTGTGTATGTCTATCTTCATCGCGGTTATCGTATTTATGAGAGATAATGCATCCGCTCCTGCTGCCTCGCCTGCTCTTGCCATCTCGGTGATATCCGTTACATTGGGAGACAACTTCATGATAACAGGCTGTTTAGCCTTTTTCTTAATCTGCTCCGTTATATCATACAGGGCATCTGCCTTTTGCCCAAAGGCTATGGCTCCTTCCTTAACATTGGGGCAGGATACATTGATCTCAAGCATGTCAACGGCTTCATCAGCCAGCCTCTCAACCACCTCAAGATAATCTCCGACCGTTTTCCCGCAGACATTTACTATCACTCTTGTATCATAGTTCTTTAAGAACTCAAGATCCCTTTTGATAAAGGTATCGATCCCCGGATTCTGAAGGCCTATGGCATTAAGCATGCCTCCGTATACCTCACACACTCTCGGTGTGGGATTACCGGGCCAGGGTACATTGGCAACACCCTTGGTTACAACTGCCCCCAGCTTATTTAAGTCTACAAATTCTCCGTATTCCATGCCGGAGCCGAAGGTTCCGGACCCCTCCATGACCGGGTTTTTAAATTCCACACCCGCAATTTTCACTGACATATTGATATTATCTTCTCTTATTTCCATTTCCCTTAATCCTTATAATTCAATATCTTCGGCATTAAATACCGGTCCGTCCTTACATATTCTCTTATTTCTGACCTTGGAATGGTCATCAATATCCACGGTTTTGCATACGCATCCCAGACATGCACCCACCCCGCAGGCCATTCTCTCCTCCATTGAGATATAGGCATCTATGCCATTCTCAGCCGCATATGCTTTAACTCCTTTAAGCATGGGAGTAGGACCGCATGCATATATAACCGATCCTACAACCTTCTGTTCTTTTATAGCATCGATTACATTTCCTTTTGTTCCGATGGAACCGTCATCGGTTGCTATAACAACTTTTCCGTATTTTTCGAACTCCTTATCAAGGAAGGTATCAGCATCCCTGTAACCTAATACCATGGTTTTCCTACATTTAAGCCTCTTTGCCAGTTCAAGCATGGGTGGAATCCCTATCCCGCCGCCGATAAGGATAGCTTCATCATTATCCCCTGCTGCCGATAAAGGAAATCCATTTCCCAAAGGCCCCAGTATATCCGCATTGTCTCCCTTTTTATAGGATGAGAATTCCCTGGTACCATCACCGGCAATCCTGTATACTATACGGAGCGAATCTTTATCTGTTTCGCATATGCTTATGGGCCTTGGAAGCAGCCTGGCTTCACTTCTTGTGTAAAGGGAAATAAACTGTCCCGGCACTGCAGCTTGTGCAATACCTGTTTCAATCCACATGCTGAAAATATCTTTTGCCAGCTCCACCTGTGAAATTACTTTTGCTCTCTCTTTTACTTTATTCATAATCTTTATTTCCTTATATACTGCTGTCATCCTTATATACGATCTCTCCTCCGCATATAGTGTACTTGACCTTACCTTTAAGCCGCCAGTTAATGAAGGGAGAATTAGATGATCTTGATACAAAATCAGTCACTATCCACTCCTCATTGGGATCAAATATCACAATATCCGCGGGACTTCCCATCCTTATCTCTCCGGCCTCAAAACCATACAACCCTGCAGGTCCGGTACTCATCCTGTTTAAAAGCTCTGATATCGTTAAGTAACCCTTATCTACCAAGGATGTGATCCCCAATGCGAGTGCGGTTTCAAGTCCTATGATACCGCTCGGAGCTTCTTTTATTGGTTTTGCCTTTTCCTCACTGCTGTGCGGGGCATGGTCTGTTGCTATCATATCTATGGTTCCGTCCTTAAGACCGCTTATTATGGCCATCCTGTCTTCTTCCGTACGAAGAGGCGGATTCATTTTAGCCATTGTCCCGTATTCCAACACCGCATCCTCGGTAAGGGTAAAGTGATGAGGTGAAGCTTCCGCATGAATATTCAGACCCTTTGATCTTGCCGTCCTTACAAGACCGACCGCTTCCTTTGTGCTTATATGCTGTATATTGATCGTTGCCCCTGTTTCACCGGCAAGTTCTATATCCCGCTCTACCATTGATATCTCAGCCATACGGTCGGAGCCGCCTATGTTAAGCTCATCAGAAACATATCCTTTGTTGATCCCGTTGTTTTCTATATACTGTGGATCTTCCTCATGCAGGCTCACCGGAAGGTTCAGATCTGCTGCCTTTTCAAATGCTTCCCTTAACAGGTCTTTATCAAGTATGGGAATCCCGTCATCTGACAGTCCCACAACCCCTGCTGTCTTGAGGGATCCTGCATCTGTAAGTTCTTTACCCTTAAGTTCCTTCGTAACGTTTCCGACCTGATATATCCTTATCTTCTCTTTCTTTGCCCGTTCAAGCACATCTTTTATCGTTTCCGGATCATCCATTGCAGGTTTCGTATTTCCCATCATCACTACGGATGTGAATCCTCCCTTGGCTGCAGCCAGGGCACCGGAATGAACGTCTTCCTTATAAGTAAATCCGGGATCCCTGAAATGAACATGCACATCCACAAGTCCGGGAGCCGCGATAAGGCCCCTTCCGTTAATGACTATGTCAGCCTGTATCTCGCGAATGGTTGATTTTGCATGTATGTCTATTGCTGTGACTTCCCCCTTGCTTATCAGGATATCAACCATTTCATCCGTCCTGCTCTTCGGATTTATAAGCCTTATATTACGTAACATTATACTTGCCATCTTATCGCCATTCCTTCTTAATTCTATTATTGCGGATCCGGTTTCATTATTTAATAATTTACCATAATTTGGTATAATCTTCCATATCAGATAAAATGACAAAGGAAGTTATCAACTTTTATAAGAAATATTAGCAGAGGATAAACCATGGATAAAGAAAAAATACTGGCAGCCTGTGACCATACCCTGCTCCTTCAGGGATCTACCTGGGATGAGATAAAGGTAATATGCGATGATGCCATGAAATACAAAACAGCATCTATCTGTATCCCGCCCTGCTATGTTAAGGCAGCATATGAATATATGGGCGGTAAGATCCCCGTATGTACCGTCATCGGCTTCCCCAACGGTAACATGACCACCGCCACCAAGGTTTTCGAAACAGAAGATGCCCTTAAGAACGGTGCCGAAGAGATAGATATGGTGATAAACATCGGAATGCTCAAGGCCGGCGAATATGACTATGTACTGAATGAGATAAAAGATATAAAGCATGCCTGCGGGGACCATATCTTAAAGGTCATCATTGAAACCTGCCTCTTAACCGATGATGAAAAGATCAAAATGTGTGAGCTCGTTACCAAGGCCGGCGCTGATTACATAAAAACATCGACCGGTTTCTCAACATCAGGTGCCACCTTTGATGATGTTAAGCTCTTTAAGGAGCATGTGGGAGAGAACGTTAAGATAAAGGCAGCAGGCGGTATCTCATCACTTGAGGATGCCGAGAGGTTCATGGCTCTCGGTGCCGACCGCTTAGGTACCAGCCGTATAGTAAAGATCATCAAGGCCGGCTGACACACAGGCAGGAACCTTGTATCATTACGGAAGAAGATTTCCCAAAAGTCCCAGGATCACTCCGATAAAGGCTCCGAGAGAAATGATGGTGTTAAGCTCCTTTTTCATTACCGACATTATCAGTCTCTCGAGCTCATCTATCGGCATTGAATTTATCTTATCTTCAATAAGAGCCGCTATGTCAATATGGGACATCGACCTGTCTATGTTCTCTCTAATAAGCCGGCTGTATCCGTCAGTTAATGCTTCCTGAAGGTTTGGTTTCTTATTACCTGCCTTTATGATAAGCTCTTCCGCAGAACGTGAGTCCGTTTCTTCAAGCTTCCTATCTACTATGGCCTTAACGTAATCGATCCCTTTTTCATCAACAACGCCCTGCATACCCTGTGCAACGGACATGGCTATAGAATCTATACGTTCACCGGGAATGAGCCTTCCGAGTGTTTTGGAATGTACCCTCTCTTTTATATAATCAAGCCCGAATTCCTCCATTATGGAAGAAAGATCTATCGAATCGACTATCTCTTTACTTACAGCAAGGCTTAAGTCCGATCTTTTATCAATATATTCTTCCTCTGACAATGCCGCGATAAGGCGGATCTCGCTGCCTATATCCTTTCTTAAGTGCTTCATCACGGCACCTGTTACATGCTCTTTCACTTCATCCGATAAAAGCATCGCCTCTATATCGGCTTTTGTCAGAAGTGAATCCGATACGGCATGTCCTACGGCGGATGCAAGCCTTGAGCGGCCCTTGGGAATAGCTCCCGGTGTGAACGGGAGAGTATGTCCGAAAAGGCATACTTCCTTTCTCGGATAAAAAAGCATCTTAACCGCTATATAGTTGGTAAAACAGCCAATTATACCCCCTATCAGAGGGCCTGTTATGTATGCTATGTTCATTTCTGTTTCCTCATGATTTGTTTCATATTAAATTACCATATTTACGGTCTTTTTTCCACCTGTCTGCTTCACTGACGGTAAGGAAGCCTCCCTTTACCTGTATTTTGCTTGTATTTTATCTGATCTTTTCTTATAATCAAGTTCAAAGTGAATTTCATGGAGGGATATCATGATCCGTTTTATAGCTTCGGCTCTGTATCTTTTACTGTATCTTATAATCACCCTGCCATTTGAACTTATCTTATACATAATAGGCAAGTTCAGCATGCCCCTTCGGGATAAGATCGGACAGGCATGCGTTAAATACGGCGGATTCGGTGTAGTCACTAAATTCTCGGGTGCTAAGATAATTGTCAACGGTCTTGAGAACATACCCGATAACACGGCCTGTCTCTTTGTCGGCAACCATAACAGCTTCTTTGATGTCATAATAAGCTACACCTTCTTTAAGAGGCCGACCGGCTATATAGCCAAAAAGGAATTCGAAAAATACCCTTCCCTGAATGCTTGGATGTACTTCATCCGCTGTCTCTTCATTGACAGGAAGGATGTCAAGCAGGGGATGAAGACGATACTTAAGGCTGTTGAATACCTGAAGGAAGGGATCAGCATTTTTGTATTCCCCGAAGGTACCAGGAATAAAGACGGTAAGATGCTCCCCTTTAAGGAAGGATCCTTGAAGATGGCCGAAAAGTCAGGCTGTCCCATAGTACCTGTTGCGATCTCCAATACAGCTGCCATGTTTGAGGACCATTTCCCCCGTATAA
>DPZM01000198.1 GCA_003535955.1 Lachnospiraceae bacterium
CAGAAAGAGCATGGAGAACAGGAAGGAAGGGGAGACCTATACCTTCTACGACGGACCGCCCACAGCCAACGGTAAGCCCCATATAGGCCACGTTCTTACCCGTGTCATTAAGGATATGATACCAAGGTACCGTACCATGAAGGGTTACTATGTTCCCCGTAAGGCAGGATGGGATACCCACGGCCTTCCGGTCGAGCTTGAGGTTGAGAAGAAGCTAGGCCTTGACGGTAAGGAACAGATAGAAGAATACGGGCTTGATCCCTTTATCAAGGAATGTAAGGAATCCGTATGGAAGTACAAGGGAATGTGGGAGGACTTCTCGGGAACCGTAGGTTTCTGGGCCGATATGGATGACCCCTACGTTACCTATCATGATGATTTTATCGAGTCAGAATGGTGGGCTCTTAAGCAGATATGGGATAAGGGCCTTCTCTACAAGGGCTTCAAGATCGTTCCCTACTGCCCCCGTTGCGGAACCCCTCTTTCATCACATGAGGTTGCCCAGGGCTACAAGACACTTAAGGAGAGGACCGCGATCGTCAGGTTTAAGATAAAGGGAGAGGAGAATGCCTACTTCCTTGCATGGACCACAACACCCTGGACCCTTGCCTCAAATATCGCCCTCTGTGTTAATCCCGATGAGACCTATGTAAGGGTCAAGGCAGCCGACGGTATGGTATATATATTGGCTCAGGCCCTTGCGGACAGTGTGCTTGGTTCTATCGAGAGGGAAGAAGGAACACCCGCTTATGAGGTTATCGAGACCTATAAGGGTAAGGATCTTGAGTATAAGGAATACGAACCCCTGTATCAGTGCGCTGCGGATGAGGCCGAGAAACAGCACAAGAAAGCCTTTTATATATATGTGGATGATTATGTAACGATGTCCGACGGTACCGGTATCGTCCATATAGCCCCCGCCTTCGGTGAGGATGATGCAAGGGTAGGACGTAAATATGATGCACCCTTTGTACAGATGGTAGATGAGCAGGGTGTCATGAAGGATGTTACTCCCTTTGCCGGTATGAGATGCAAGCCTACCAAGGCAGAGCTTGAGGCAGGTGCCATTGACTGTGATAAGAACGTTCTTATAGAGCTAGACAAGAGGGGACAGCTCTTCTCGGCTCCCAAGGTTGAGCATGACTATCCCCACTGCTGGAGGTGTGACACTCCCCTGCTTTACTATGCAAGAGAGTCATGGTTCATTAAGATGACTGCTGTAAGGGATGACCTTGTTGCCAACAATAAGACCGTTAACTGGATCCCACCCTCGATAGGTGAGGGGCGTTTCGGCAACTGGCTTGAGAACATCCAGGACTGGGGCGTATCACGTAACCGTTACTGGGGAACACCCCTTAATATCTGGGAGTGTCAGGACTGCGGCAAGCAGATATGTATAGGCTCCAGGGAAGAGCTTAAGAAGGCAAGCGGAAGGGATGATGCCCTTACGGTAGAGCTTCACAGGCCGTATATTGATGATTTTGCATGTACGTGTCCCGACTGCGGTAAGGAAATGAAGAGGGTACCTGAGGTTATTGACTGCTGGTTTGATTCGGGTGCAATGCCCTTCGCCCAGCATCATTATCCATTCGAGAACAAAGAGCTCTTCGAGCAGCAGTTCCCGGCCCAGTTCATTTCAGAGGCTGTTGACCAGACCAGAGGCTGGTTCTACTCGCTTATGGCAGAATCGACCCTCCTCTTCAACAAGTCGCCCTATGAGAATGTAATAGTGCTTGGTCTTGTACTGGATGAGAACGGCGAGAAGATGAGTAAGAGCAAGGGTAATGCGGTGGATCCCTTCGATGCCCTTAAGACGATGGGTGCCGATGCGATAAGATGGTACTTCTACATTAATTCGGCTCCATGGCTTCCCAACCGCTTCCATGACAAGGCTGTTATGGAAGGACAGAGAAAGTTCATGGGCACGCTGTGGAATACCTATGCCTTCTTCGTTCTCTATGCTAATATAGATGATTTTGACGCAAGTAAGTATGAACTTGAATACGATAAGCTCCCGGTAATGGATAAGTGGATATTGAGTAAGTTAAATACCGTTGTCGGTGAAGTGGACGATAATCTCTTTAATTACAGGATACCTGAGGCTGCAAGGGCATTGTCGGAATTCGTAGATGACCTGAGTAACTGGTATGTGAGAAGGTGCCGTGAGCGTTTCTGGGCCAAGGGCATGGAGCAGGATAAGATCAATGCCTATATGACCCTGTATACATCCCTTGTTACCATAGCCAAGGCAGCCGCTCCCATGATCCCCTTCATGACCGAGCAGATATATCAGAACCTTGTAAGAAGTGTGGATAAGTCGGCTCCCGAGAGCATACACCTGTGTGATTTTCCTGCTGTTAACAAGGCATTTATAGATGAAGAGCTTGAGAAGAACATGGACGGTGTCCTTAAGACGGTCGTTATGGGACGCGCCTGCAGGAATGCATGCAGCATTAAGAACAGGCAGCCCATCGGCAAGATGCTGGTTAAGGCTCCCTTTGAACTGTCCGAGTTTTACAAGGAGATAATCGAGGATGAGCTTAATATAAAGTCAGTTGAATTTAAGGATGATGTGAGTGACTATACCTCTTATTCATTCAAGCCACAGCTTAAGACCTTAGGTCCCAAGTACGGCAAGCTTATCGGCGCCATTAAGCAGGCGCTTGCAGGACTTGACGGATCGGATGCCATGAGTAAGCTTAACAGTGAGGGCGAACTTAAGCTTGAAATAAACGGTGAAGAAGTTATCCTTGTTAAGGAAGATCTTCTTATCGAATCGGTCGAGAAGGACGGATTCGTATCCGAGAACGATAACCAGATGACGGTGGTTCTTGATACCAACCTTACTTCCGAGCTTATCGAGGAAGGCTTTGTGCGTGAGCTTATAAGTAAGATCCAGACCATGCGTAAGGAAGCTGGCTTCGAGGTTATGGACAAGATAATCGTATATGCTAAGGATAATGATAAGCTTAAGGGTATCATGGAGGGCAATAAAGCTGATATAATAAGGGATGTAATGGCCGATGATATCAGATATGATACACTTAAAGGCTATGAGAAGGAATGGGATATAAACGGCGAAAAGGTAATACTGGCTGTTAAGAAGATCTGACAGTCAAGATTAAAGTATAGGAGGATATGGTTTTGGTAAAGAAGCAGCAACAGCAGTTTGACAAGGAAGCATTTAAGAAGGTAGTAAGCGATAACGTAAAGACGTTATATCGTAAGACGCTTAAGGAAGCTTCGGACCAGCAGATATTCCAGGCCGTATGCTATGCGGTAAAGGATACCATCATTGACAACTGGATGGATACCCAGAAGGCATATGAGAAGAAGGATCCCAAGACAGTGTACTATCTGTCAATGGAATTCCTGATGGGCCGTGCCCTCGGAAACAGCCTTATAAACTTAAGGGAATATAAGGAAGTTGCCGAAGCGCTTGATGAGCTGGGGATCGATATTAACCTCGTTGAAGATCAGGAGAGGGATGCAGCGCTCGGTAACGGAGGTCTGGGCCGTCTTGCGGCATGCTTCCTTGATTCACTTGCTACACTTGGTTATTCTGCATACGGATGCGGAATCAGATACCGCTACGGTATGTTCAAGCAGGAAATAAGGGACGGATATCAGGTGGAGGTACCTGACAACTGGCTTAAGGACGGCAATCCCTTCGAGCTTCGTCGCCCCGAATATGCCAAGATAGTCAAGTTCGGCGGATATGTTAAGGTTGACGTTGACGAATTCGGTGAGAGTCACTTCTCACAGGAGGGATACCAGTCGGTACAGGCTATTCCTTACGATCTTCCCATAGTCGGCTATGGCAACAGGATAGTGAACACCTTAAGGATATGGGATGCCCAGCCTGTTGAGTGCTTCCAGCTTGACTCATTTGATAAGGGTGATTACAAGATGGCAGTTGAGCAGGAGAACCTGGCGAGAAATATATGTGAGGTACTCTATCCCAATGATAACCACTATGCAGGTAAGGAGCTTAGGCTTAAGCAGCAGTACTTCTTTATCTCAGCCAGCATTCAGGAGGCTGTCGAGAAGTACATGCGAAGCCATAGTGATATAAAGAAGCTGTATGAAAAGGTTGTATTCCAGCTTAATGATACCCATCCTACAGTAACTGTTGCCGAGCTTATGAGGATTCTCATGGACGAGTACGGACTCGGATGGGATGAGGCATGGGCCGTGACCACCAAGACATGTGCCTATACCAACCATACGATAATGTCTGAGGCTCTGGAGAAATGGCCCATCGAGCTCTTCTCAAGGCTGCTTCCGAGAATATACCAGATAGTTGAGGAGATAAACAGAAGGTTTATAGAACAGATAAGGGCCAAGTATCCGGGCAATGAGGATAAGGTCCGCAAGATGGCCATTATTTATGATGGTCAGGTTAAGATGGCTCATCTTGCCATATGTGCAGGCTTCTCGGTTAACGGTGTTGCAAGGCTTCATACCGAGATCCTTAAGAATCAGGAGCTTAAGGACTTCTATGAGATGATGCCCGAGAAGTTCAACAATAAGACAAACGGAATAACCCAGAGGCGTTTCCTCTTACACGGCAATCCGCTGCTTGCAGACTGGGTTACCAGCAGGGTGGGAGATGACTGGATCACGAACCTTCCCAAGATAAACAAGCTTAAGGTATTTGCCGATGATGCCAAGGCCCAACAGGAATTCATGAACATCAAGTACCAGAACAAGGTCCGTCTGGCCAAGTATATACTTGAGAATAACGGCATTGAAGTTGATCCGAGATCTATCTTTGATGTTCAGGTAAAGAGGCTTCATGAATACAAGAGGCAGCTCCTTAACATCCTTCATATAATGTATCTCTACAATGAGCTTAAGGAGCATCCGGAGATGGACTTCTACCCGAGGACCTTTATCTTCGGTGCCAAGGCGGCAGCAGGCTATCGCACGGCCAAGCTTACCATCAAGCTTATAAATACGGTTGCGGATGTTGTAAACAACGATCCTTCCATAAACGGTAAGATAAAGATCGTATTCATAGAGGATTACAGGGTATCGAATGCGGAGTGGATATTCGCGGCGGCCGATGTGTCCGAGCAGATATCAACTGCAAGTAAGGAAGCATCCGGTACCGGTAACATGAAGTTCATGCTTAACGGTGCGGTAACCCTCGGAACAATGGACGGAGCCAATGTCGAGATAGTGGAAGAGGTGGGTAAGGATAACGCATTTATCTTCGGACTGTCATCGGAAGAGGTTATAAACTATGAGAACAGGGGCGGATACAATCCCCAGGAGATATTCAATAACGATCCTGATATCCGTAAGGTTCTTATGCAGCTTATAAACGGATATTACTGTCCGAATGATCCGGAGATGTTCAGAGACCTCTACAACTCACTCCTTAATACCCAGGTATCATCCAGGGCAGACACCTACTTCATCCTTAAGGACTTCAAGTCCTATGCAGAGGCTCAGAAGAAGGTAGAGGAAGCCTACAGGGATGAGAAGAGATGGGCCAAGATGGCAATACTTAATACGGCCTGCTCAGGCAAGTTCACATCCGACCGAACCATTCAGGAGTATGTGGATGAGATATGGCATCTTGATAAGGTGACACTCAGGAAATAATAAACAGATATTAAACAGGCGACAGAGGCTTTCCCCTGCCGCCTGTTTATCATAAACCGGAATAGGGTAGTATCTTCATTGTTTTTAAAAACAACGGATAATCCGAGTACACGTACAAATCATCATTCTGCTTACCCATTGTTCAAGTTTCCTCTGATAACTATTGATGTTGATTAACACAGTGATCTATTTTTCATGTATGATACCATAACATTCACCTGAGGAGACACCAACTCCGCGATACATTTTCGGTAACCATGCGAAATCAGCATAAATCAAGGCATCCTCGGCTATTTACCATCATTATCTTTATCCTCAGTCTTACCTATCGGTATCATCACATCCGAGCAGAATTCATTACCCTCATGGTAGATTCTTGCCATGCCGCCGTATTTTGCGGCAGTGGATGCGATGGATTTAAGGCCGAGACCGCTTCCACCGCTTCTTGTGGATAAATACTGCCCGTCCTTCATACGGGGATTCCCATCAAAAGAATTGGTGCATACGATGATGAGATTGCTGCCCCCCTTAATGCGGACGGCAAGATCTATGAAGCGGTCAGGTTCAGGAACATTACCGCAGGCGAGGATGGCATTTTCAAGGATATTCCCAAGGAGACTGCATAGCTCCACATCCGGTATGCCGGGTTTCTTTGGGATATCAATTTCCAGATCTATGGCAATTTTCGTATTTTCAGCAAGATGCGCATAGTGATTAAGGACAGCATTGACCGGGACATTCCTGCAGAAGCTCATGGTATCTCTTTCCGGCTGCAGGGATTTATACTGGTTAAGGTAATCCCTTATGGCTCGCAGATCGCCCTTTACAGACAGGTCGTCAAGAGCAGCTATGGTATGCTTAAAATCATGGCGAGCCCTTGCACTCTCGTCAATGTAGCGCATCTGGGCCTGATAGAAGCTCTCCTGGATCTCAAGCATACGGTTTCTCTCCTCCATGGCAGCCTTTTCCATCATGTCTGAAACGATATAGTAGAAGAGTACGCATAGCAGGCACAGCAATGTAAAGAACAGGATGAGAGTACCCCAGTACGCTATCTGCATCAGGTTTACATGAAGCGTCTCATATTTTCTCGGAGAGATGAGCAGATTAAATACAAGAAATATTCCCCATACAGGGACTGATGCTATGTACACCCTTGGAACATCTAGACCGTCTATGATCCGGGGTGCCCTGCGGGATACGGGGCGGTATACAAGAACTGTAAATATGGTTGCGATCACGGCCTGAAATACGGCAGCCTGAAGGCTAAATTCATTGAGGACACCGTGGGGATGGATCTTAGCATCAAAGCCGTTTGCGATATTTACAATAAAGCTCATGAATGCAAAGACAAGTACAGCAACTGATAAAGCCTTGTAAACCGGTGTCTTGACACATTTTACATAAATGATAAAGGAAGGAATGATGATTATGGGTATAAGGGCATTGCGGGGAATCATAAACAGGGACTTGAGCACTGCCACAACAAGGGAAGCTGACAGGAGAGTGCTTACAACGAGAAAGCGGGTTTTCCGGCTGTCGAATCTTAGTTGATTCTTCATTGGCGCAAAGCTTAGAACAGCCGAAGGGAAGATGAGATACCAGGTGATAAGTGATGTAAAAAATGCTGTTACATTCATTTGCCCTTCCTCCTCATCTTTCTTTCATTTCTCAGGCTGTCAAGTTCATAGTTCTGCCATATATTCCTGAAATCCCCTGATATATTCGATGCAATGGGGAATCTCTCCCCATCCTCTAAAATACAGATATTCCCCTCGACACCACTTACAAAGTCCATGTTTACCATGACACCCCGGGTGATGGTAATAAACCGCTTATCCTTTGACAATTCCTCCTGTATCCCTGCGAACGGAAGTCTTGTCTTATACGGCTTACCCGGTGCCTGCATGATCTCCAGATAATTCCTTTCCGCCGTTCGGATGTACATGATATCGGGGCAGCAAATTGCGTAGTCCTGTCTGTCACTTGTAAAGGTAAGTCGGGGAGTTGCGTCATACTCGGTCTTTTTCATAAGGACATCATCCATTACCTTGAAGATACGAGTCTTTTCGGCAGGCTTTTCGATGTAGTCATAGGCATGGATGGAGAGGGCATCCCCCATAAAGCCGTCGCTGGAGGTAAGGAAGATGATGATAGCGTGGCGGTCAGTCTCAAGGATCTTTCTTGCGGCATCCACGCCCGTCATCCCTGACATAAAGATATCCATAAAAACAGCGGTATAGGCAAGGGGCCTGTACCTTTTTATAAAATCCTCCGCACTGTGAAAGGCATTAACCGTAATTTCCAAATTTGCCATGAGGGAATATTCTTTTATCACCGATTGAAAGGAGTCGATCTCCTGCTGCTCATCATCTACGATCGCTATTTTCATGCTAATACACCTGTGTAGTTTTCCTTTTATTCATTAATCATCATAATGTCCTCTGCAGGAGACTATATAAAGGATAGCGTTCTCTTCATAATAGACAATGCGGTTTTCTTCATCAATGCGGCGGCTCCACATGCCACTCAGGTTTCCTTTTAGTGGCTCCGGCTTTCCGATACCTTCAAATGGGCTGCGCTTGATATCTTTGATCAGGGCATTGATGCGTTTAAGTGTCTTTCTGTCCTGTGTCTGCCAATAAATATAATCATCCCAGGCACGATCTTCCCATAAAGATCTCATTATCAGTCCTCAATAAGCTCATGCTCCTCAAAATGAGCCTTGCCCTCTCTAATATCTCTTGCAATGCCTTCGAGGTATCGCATATTGCTTTCTGAATAAAAAGGATCTGCGGAAACCTCGAAAGGAATGCGTCTTTCACGACCTACTTTTTTTGCGAAAATTGTAAAGGCAGCACTCATGGATAAGCCCATATCGGAACATGCCTGCTCCATACTCTTTTTAACATCTGAATCAAGCTTAAAATTTACATTAACAGTCTGTGCCATACATCCACACTTCCTTTCCCAATAGATACAAATCTTCTTACACTATTATATTACCATAAATAAAGAAAAATAAAAGAATATTTCTTTATATCTACTATATAAAATTCTTGGAATAAAAAATTCGTCACAGTTTGGAAGGAATTCGTCACAGTTTTATTGAAAATGCTTGATAAATAGATTATTGTGTGCTCACAGGTGCAAAAAAGCGAGTCCTGAATGATACCGGGAGCACATAGAATATAGATGGATGCAATCGTATATACCAGAGATGATAATGAATACAACCTTATAAAGACCACTCTTGAAAATGAAGCGGGGCTTATCGACGTGGACAGACATCCGTTAAACGGCCACAAGAGATATGACCATGGCTATGACGTGGCAGTCGTGGCAATTAAGGGAGCCGAGGGCATGGAGGTCATGCTTGCCTATGTGAATAATTATGGCGGGTTAAAAAGAACAATATAGCAATTTGCGATGATGAAAGAATATTCGTTGATTATATGGAAAAATATTTCGGCAGACAAAGAAGGACAGACATTCCGGTTTTATGAGTTCCATTCCGGAGAAGAGCTGATATCATCCGTAAATGATGGAATGAGGATCGATCTGCTGATTCTGGATATGGAACTGGGAGACATGATTACCGTTTGGCTGGATCAGCCGGACAGGTAATACGGAAATAGAGATATTACTTCAGATATGTGGTATCTTTAATAGGTGCTGACGATTGAGGAATTACGACAGGACGTGTAATGCGGACTGTTAGTGAAACGAAGTAAACATAATGGCCTACATCGATGATATCGTCGCCGAGACCAGTCTGTACCGAGAAGAATTCTGGTAAGAGAAAATAAGGGAGACAGAGAACCGTCCCCTGTCTCCTAAAGAATGGCAGATGTCACTGTTTGATTGATGAGGTGAATCGGATGATCTATAGGATAGTGGCAGTAGTTCTCATGATGGTTTTCTATGGGACTTACTTTTTGAAAATGATATATCAGAAAAAACAGGGAATAGTCACCGATCAGATGGGGAAGGGCAGGACCCGTGATAAGGGCTATTGGATAGAGATTGCGCTTAAAACGGTTACGATCCTTGTCCC
>DPZM01000264.1 GCA_003535955.1 Lachnospiraceae bacterium
ATTTATCGTTTATAATTTGTCGTTTTGATTTATAGCTTCGGTCTATCATTTATAATTTATAGCTTTGATTTATAGTTTGTGGTTTTTCGTTTATGATTTATAAGTTTATGATTTATTATGATTTATAGCTTCGATTTATAGTTTAAAATTTATCGTTTATGATTTATAACTTCGATTTATCATTTCATTTTATCATTTCATTTTATCATTTCATTTTATCATTTCAATTCATCGTTTCAATTCATCGTTTCGATTTATCATAGGCTTCCCCAAGGGCCCTGGGTGCCTGTGAATTGCCCGCAAGGAAGATAAGAAGTACCAGGGTCAGGACATAGGGAAGTATCATAACAAGGTCGGAATAGGCGCTGGGTAATCCGAGCTTCTGTACAAGCTGGTAGCCCGCGGACCTTGCAAATCCAAAGATAAGACAGGCCCCGAGAGTGGGCATTATCTTCCACCCGCCGAAAATAAGAGCCGCGATCGACAGATATCCGAAGCCCATGTAAATGTCACCCGAGAACTTGGCCGATATCGAGTAGGCAAAGCATATACCCGCAAGTCCGGAAAGGGCGCCCGATATCATGACCGCCAGATAGCGGACCCTTATGACATCGATACCTGCCGCATCAACGGCCGCGGGATTATCCCCGGCTGCCCTAAGATGAAGACCGAAGGATGTTCTGTAGAGAAGATACCAGGTTATGACCGCAAGGACCACGATTATGATTTCGAACGTATACATATTCGTAAAAAAGGCGCCAAGAACAGGGATCTCAGAGAGTCCCGGCACGCTGAACCTCTTCATGATACCAAGCACGAACTTGTCGGAAGCTGCTCCAAAGACATTCCTGTTAATGGTCTTGGTAAGGAAGGAAGTAAGGGCCATTGCCAGGATATTTATCACGACACCGCTTATTACCATGTTCGCCTTAAAATAGTTGCACAGGACCGCATGCAGAAGGGAAAAGAGCGTTCCTCCAAGCATCGCCGCGATTATCGCAAAACACACGGGCACGGGTGATTCCGGCCCGAAATAGCCTGCAAGGGAATAGGCCGCGAGCGCTCCGGTAAAAGCCCCAAAGCCCTGCAGGCCTTCAAGGGCGAGATTGGTAACACCGCTCCTCTCCGAATAAATACCTCCGACAGCCATGATAAAGAGAGGGAGGGCAAAGATCATGCCGTTGATGATTATATTATTTATCATGTTCATGCCTGCACCTCCTCTTTCTCCTTCTTTCTTCTGAGCTTATACATCACCTGAAGTATAAAGGCACTGCATGCAGAGGTAAGAAGTGTAAGGCCGGTGATAACCGAGGCGATCTCAGCATCAAGCCCCATCTGTGAGCTCATATATGTCGAGCCCTTGGAAATGATCATAAGGAAGAAGGTCGAGAAGAAAATTCCTGTCGGAGAACTTCCACCCACAAGACACACGGCAATTGCGTCAAAACCCGTGGAAGGAAGTACCTTGGGCTGGATCGTTGATACATATCCCAGATAATAGGTTGCCCCGGCAAGTCCGGCAAGCAGGCCGGATAAAAGCATAGAAGCAACCATGGATCTTCTGACATTTATTCCCATATACCGTGCCGCCTCCCTGTTTGAGCCCACGGACTTAAGTTCAAATCCGAATACCGTTTTATCAAGCAGAAAAGCAACTGCGAAGATAACAATAATCGCAAGCAGGAACCCAAGCGGTATATCATATTTGGCGGAGCCGATCCTTACCTCCTCCAGGGTCAGACGTGCCGCCGCACTTATATCCTTAGACTGTCTTGACACGGGATCCACATATCTTGTATTGATGAGGAAACCCGTAATATAGGATGCTGTATAATTGAGCATTATCGAAGATACAACTTCATTTATGTTGAAACGATATTTTAGAAATCCTATAAGTGCACCTATTGCCCCGCCGCCTGCAGCTGCCACTATCAGGACAAGGGGCTTGGCTATCACGGCCGACAGTCCGCTGTACCCGATGAGAACGGTAGCTAAAAATCCTCCGACAAGCATCTGCCCCGAAACTCCTATGTTAAAGAGGCCTGTCTTTAATGCAACCGCTACCGCCAAAGCCGCGAAGATCATCGAGGTTATAAAATCAAGGAAGTCGGAAAAGTCAGACAGCATATTTTTACCGCCTGCATACCTTGCCTTGGGAGCAAGACCGCTTCCCCGTAAGAGGCTGTAATATGCGCTGAAGGGATTCTTCCCAAGACACAGTATTATGACTGCCCCTGCCAAAAGCCCCAACAGCACGGCAATTACCGCCACGATCACCCTGTCATGCTTCCTGCTCATAACTTATCACCCGCAGCCTTAGAGCCGCCTACGCCCATCATGTATTCTCCTACCTCTTTCTCACTCAGTTCCCCGGCCGCTGCTATCCTGCCTATTTCCCCGCTGTAGATAACCGCGATCGTATCCGCCAGATCCATTACCTCATCAAGCTCAAGTGAGATAAGCAGCACCGCCTTCCCGCTGTCCCGTTCGTCGATTATATGCTTATGTATGAGCTCGATCGCTCCGATATCAAGACCCCTTGTGGGCTGAACGAATATTGTAAGCATCCCGCCAAGCTCGATCTCCCGGCCGACGATCGCCTTCTGCTGGTTTCCTCCGCTCATCGTCCTGACGATCGTTTCGGTTGAATCGGCACATCTTACATCATATTTATTGATAAGCTCATGTCCGTATGTATCCGCCTGTCTGCTGTTTCTTATGCCCCTGTTCTCAAATGGCCTCTTATAATACTTCTTAAGTATCAGGTTATCTCCTAAGTCAAAATCAAGCACAAGGCCTCTTTCCTGCCTGTCTTCGGGAATATAGGCTATTCCGGCTTCGATCCTCTCCCGTATGGACAAGTCCTTAACGCTCTTCCCGTTAAGCAGTATATCCCCGCTCTCGACTTTCATAAGCCCGGCAATGGCATCCGCTATTTCCACCTGGCCGTTACCGGATACGCCCGCTATCGCAAGTATCTCACCTTCATGTATCTTAAAGGATACATTCTTCACAACCGGGAATTTATCCCTGTTAAGTACGGTAAGGCCTGAAACCTCCAGCACAACCCCGCCGAACCCGGCTTCCTTCTTATCTGTCTTAAATGATACCTCACGGCCTACCATAAGGCTGGCCATCTCCTTAGTATCTGAGCTTTTAACATCCAGGACGGATATGAGCCTGCCCCTTCTTAAGATCGCGCAGCGGTCCGCTATCCGCTTAATCTCATCAAGCTTATGGGTAATAAGGATTATTGTCTTGCCGCCATCCCTTAAGTTCTCTATTATCTTCAGGAGGGAATCTATCTCCTGAGGCGTAAGGACAGCCGTAGGCTCATCGAATATGAGTATCTCCGCATCCCGGTAGAGCATCTTAAGTATCTCGACCCTCTGCCTTGTCGAAACGTTGATATCGCTTACAACATCCGTTGGGTTGACTTCAAGGCCGTACTTCTCAGACAGCTGTGATATCTGCTCATTGGCACTCTTTATATCAACATAGGGCAGTAACCCCAGAATTTTCCCTTTAGGTTCCCTTCCCATGATAATATTCTCTGTGACCGTATAATTGGAAACAAGCCTGAAATGTTGGTGAACCATTCCGATATTCAGGTCCGAAGCATAGCCGGGGCTTATGATCTTCTCTTTCTTACCCCTTATGATGATCTCGCCCCCGTCCGGCTCGTACATGCCGAACAGCATGCTCATAAGGGTGCTCTTACCGGCTCCGTTCTCCCCAAGGAGAGCAAAAATCTCACCCTTTTTTATCTGTATGGTTACATCATCATTGGCAACGATACCCGGAAACCTTTTGGTGATGTTTTTCATTTCAACTATATATTCATTATCCATTGAGACCACCATAAAAATAAGGGCACGGAATCACTCCATGCCCCGTTATGTATAAATTAAAGTCCCTTAAATGACTCAGGTTTCTCACCGTTAAAGTTAGCCGCGGGAACTATCTCCCCGCTCTTAACCTTGGCAAAAGCCTCATCGATTGCCTTAATCGTTTCCGCCGAAAGCTGCTGCCTTCCATCCTTCTTAACATATCCCGTGGAATCGGTATCAGCCCCAAGAAGTGCGTTGGCTCCCTTGAAGGTTCCGTTCTTTATCTCATTAAGTTGCTTCTCAACATTCAAGTCCATGATCTTAAGCGCCGAAGTCAGCACAACATTATCGCTTCCCCTCGCTCCGTCGTTGAACTGATCGACATCACAGCCTATGAAGTAAACATCTTCAGCTTCCTTAACAGCTGTGAGCACGCCGTTACCCGAACCGCCTGCGGCCGTAAAGATAACGTCAACTCCCTGATCAATAAGCGCCTCACCTACGATCTTACCCGTAGATTCATCGCCAAAATCACCCACATAGTTACCGCCCACATTAGCACCTGTTACATCGGTTCCGGCATATGATGCTATCTCAACCACCTCGGCATCGGCTCCGCAGTTCTTGTTGGCGTAGTTAACACCCGACTCAAATCCCCACTGGTAATTTACATTGGATGGGAATGCGATACCGTTTACGACTGCAACCTTACCGGTCTTAGTCTCCATTGCGGCTGCCATACCGGCACAGAAGCCGCTCTCCTGCTCCTTGAACTGCATGGCATATACATTGTCGCATTCAATCTCATTACCATCGGCATCGGTGGGAAACGAATCAACAAGGATAAACTTAACATCCGGATTCTCACCGGCCAGGGATCCGATACCTGCGAACTGGAAGCCGCAGCATACTATAACATCGTAATCGGCCACTATGTCTGCAACAGCCTTAAGAGCAGCTGCCACTTCACCGGACTCCTCCTTAACGGGGGTAACGGTTGCATCCGGATTGCTTGCAATAAATGCCTGAATACCTTCGTAATTATTCTGGTTAAAGGATCCGTCATCGACACCCGAGGGTGAACTTACGATCGCAATCTTTAATCCGTCACCCGATCCTCCGGCACCTGAACCGCATCCCGCAAGCAGTGATACCGCCATTGCCAGTGTCAGTATTAACCCTGATATTCTCTTTTTCATATATATCCTTCTCCTTGATAATAGAATTAAAAAGCAATTTTATTCTATCATACATTAATCATAAAAACAAGGATTGTCACTCTACAGTTACACTCTTGGCCAGGTTCCTCGGCTTGTCCACATCAAGGCCGCGGGCCACCGACATATAATAACCCATAAGCTGAAGGGGAACGACCGCAAGGGAAGCCTCGAATATCTCCTCCGTTTTGGGAATATATACGGTAAAGTCAGCCGTATCCTCGATCTCGTAATTGCCGGAGCTGGTTATCCCGCACAGATAAGCCCCGCGGCTCTTAACCTCGACCATGTTGGAAACGGTCTTCTCATAAAGGTCGGACTGGGTCAGAACTCCGATTATAAGCGTCCCGTCCTCGACAAGGGATATGGTCCCGTGCTTAAGTTCGCCGGCTGCGTAAGCCCCCGAATGAACATAGCTTATCTCCTTCATCTTAAGCGATCCTTCAAGACTTATCGCATAATCGATACCACGGCCGATGAAGAACACATCATGTACGTTCGAGAACTTGGCCGTGAACCACTGGAGGCGTTCCTTGTCCTCGAGTGACCTTTCTATCTTTGCAGGAAGGGTCTTAAGTTCGTTTAGGAGCTCGTCATACCGCTTCTTATCTATGTTGCCGCGTACATATGCAAGCTTTATCGCCAAAAGATACATGGCTATAAGCTGTGCCGAGTAAGCCTTGGTGGTCGCGACCGCGATCTCCGGACCCGCCATTGTATACATGACATGATCGGCTTCCCTGGCGATGGTCGAGCCGACTACATTTACGATGCCCATGGTCTTTATCCCAAGCTTCTTGGCTTCGCGGATGGCAGCCAGCGTATCGGCCGTCTCACCCGACTGGCTTATGGCGATGACCATGGAATCGGGCGCCAGGATGGGATTGCGGTAGCGGAACTCACTTGCAAGCTCCACCCTTACCGGGACCCTCGCGAGCTTCTCGATCACGTACTGGGCCACCATGCCCACATGGTAAGCCGATCCGCAGGCGGAAATGTGCACCTCACTAAGCTTCTTAAGGTCTTCATCCTTAAGGCCCACCCCCTCAAGATCGACTGAATTATCATCCTTAAGATAAGCGTTTATCGTATCCCTTACCGCTACCGGCTGCTCATGGATCTCCTTCATCATGAAGTGCTCAAAACCACCCTTTTCGGCAGCTTCGGCATCCCACTCAACGCGTGTTAAGTCCTTGCCTATCTCCTCACCGTCGATGTTGTAGAAATGGACCTCCTTATCCTTAAGGCAGGCCATTTCCATATTACCGATGTAGTAAACGTTCCTTGTATATTTAAGAATAGCGGGCACATCCGATGCAACGAAGCTTGCATTCTTGTCAACGCCGATGATCATGGGGGAATCCTTGCGGGCAACCCATATCTCATTAGGATAATCCTTGAACATTACGGCAAGGGCATACGAACCCCGAACGCGCACCATGGTCTTTGCAAGCGCATCAACAGGGCCGAGCTTATACTTCTTGTAGTAGTAATCTATAAGCTTGACTATGGCCTCGGTATCGGTATCGGAATAAAAGGAATAATCCTTCTTAAGTAGCTTGTCCTTGATCTCGATATAGTTTTCTATTATACCGTTATGGACCCCCACAACCTCATAATCATCGCTGTGGTGGGGATGGGCATTGTTCTCCGAGGGCTCACCATGGGTCGCCCACCTTGTATGTCCTATGCCGCAGCT
>DPZM01000118.1 GCA_003535955.1 Lachnospiraceae bacterium
GCTTCGCCGATGTTGTTTATATTCCCTATGTACCCGACATGCCTGCGCTTGTCATAGAGCTTAAGCACAATAAATGTGCCGGCAGTGCTATCGATCAGATAAAGGATAAGAAATACTTCGACTCGCTTAACCATTACACCGGTGACCTGCTCCTTGTGGGAATAAACTATGATGAGAAGACCAAGGAACATGAATGCAGGATAGAGAGGTTTAAGAAAGAATAGGAGCTGTTCATAAATAACTTTACCATTTGGCGCAGAATAGAATGTCGCAAGCAAGGCGAAGGAAGAAGACATAGCGGGCTACGGCGACTGACAATAACAAAGCATACGGCGATTTAAACAAGCCAAAAGTGAAGATATATTTATAAACAGATCAATTAAAGGAGACAGAGAACCGTCCCCTGTCCCCTAAATATAATTAACAGAGTAAGAGGATATATAACATGATCGATTGGTTAAAAAAAGCAGTATTTTACGAGATCTATCCCCAGTCCTACTGCGACTCAAACGGTGACGGGATAGGTGACTTTAACGGAATAATAAGTAAGCTTGACTATATTAAGAGCCTGGGAGCGAACGCACTGTGGATCAATCCCTGCTTCGATTCCCCCTTTAAGGATGCGGGATATGACGTAAGGGATTACAAGAAGGCGGCAGAGCGCTACGGTACGAATGAGGACCTGTATCGCCTCTTTGAAGAGGCCCATAAACGGGACATTAAGGTCCTGCTCGACCTTGTACCGGGTCATACAAGTGAAGAACATGAGTGGTTCAAGGCAAGCGGTAAGGCCGAGAGGAATGAGTATTCAGACAGATATATATGGACTGACGGGTGGCTTACGGGTATAGAGGGTCACCCTTATATAGGCGGTGAGTGCGACAGAAACGGCACGTATATGCTCAATTTCTTCAAATGCCAGCCGGCCCTCAATTACGGATTTTATAAGCCGATTAAGCCCTGGCAGCAGGCCATTGATGATGAAGGCCCCCTTGCAACCAGGGAAGCCATCCGCGATGTGATAAGGTTCTGGCTGTCACACGGCTGTGATGGTTTCAGGGTAGATATGGCATTTTCTCTGGTTAAGGATGATGACGAAGAGAAAACGGGAACCTGTAAGGTGTGGCGCGATATATTCGGGCCCATAAGGGAGGAATACCCAGATGCAGCCTTTGTGGCGGAATGGAGCGATCCTGAGCTTTCGATCCTGTCGGCCGGGTTTGATATGGACTTCTATTTGAATGAGAAGGGCAATGGCTTTAACTCACTTCTTCGCGATTATCAGGTGAATAAGGAGGATGCTTCGTATTTTCGCAGAAAGGATAAGTGCGATATCACTCGGTTTTTAGAGGAATATCTGCCGATGTATTACAATACAAAGGCGAAGGGCTTTATATCCCTTATAACCTGTAACCATGATACGACAAGGCCGGCCTATAATCTGTCACCTGATGAATTGAAGGTTGCGTACGCGACCCTTATTACCCTGCCCGGAGTTCCTTTTATATACTACGGGGATGAGATAGGCATGCGTTATCTTGATGTAAGCACCAAGGAAGGCGGATATGTAAGGACCGGAAGCCGTACTCCCATGCAGTGGGACAGCTCGGACAATCTGGGGTTCTCATCGGCGGATGCTGACAGGCTCTATCTCCCCGTGGATGCTTCGGCCGATGCTCCGACCGTAGAAAGTCAGGAGAAGGATGCCTCTTCACTTCTTAACACGGTGCGCAGGATAGTTGAATTCAAGTCATCAAGCAGTGATTTTGACGCTGACGGTGATTTCGCGGTAATACGCGCAGGAGAGTCGGAGCCCTTTGTATATAAGAGGGGAAGCCATGTGTGCATAGTCAATCCTTCGGCATGTTCATTTACGATAAGCGATAAGCTGTTTGCGGGAACAGAGCCCGTATTTTCCATAGGGGCCCTTAAGGTGGAGGGTGACACCGTAAATATCGGCCCGGGTTCATTCGGCATTGTACGGTAGCTCCCATTAAAGGGGAAAATAGAATAAGGAGACAGAGAACCGTCCCCTGTCCCCTAGAGCAGGAGGAGAACTGATGAATGTTTATGATTTTGACGGGACGATTTTTTACTCGGATTGCTCGATAGGCTTTGCTTTATGGTGTATGAAGAGGCATCCGAAGCTGTGGTTTACATTTATGCCGGGTATGATCAAAAGTCTTATACAGCACAAGATGGGCAAGCTTCCGAATTACCTGCTTCAACGCAGGATGTTTAGTTTCCTGACTATGATAGATGATTTTGATACGCAGATCGAGCGGTACTGGGACAAATATGAGGGCAGGATATCCGCATGGTATCTTGCGCAGAAAAGGCCGGATGATCTGATAATAAGCGCATCTCCCGACTGTATTATCGGTCCCATAGCCAAGAGGCTCGGCGTTAATTATGTAGCAACGGAATATGACCGTGAATACGGAATATTTATGAATAACCTGATGTATGCCAAGGAGAAGGCAAAGTACATCATTGACCATGGATTTCCGGTAATTGATAATTTTTATTCCGATTCGCTTGCGGATACACCGCTTGCCTTATGTGCTGAAAAGGCCCATCTGGTGAAGGATCATGCAACCACAGTGGTCGACTGGCCGGAACTTGATGATCAGACTATGAAAATAGTAAAAGACAAGATAGATACAGGTTGGAGCATCCACTTGAAAGAGGATTGATGTATGTATGTCATCATATATGATTTCGGTACCGGCAGTGTAAAAACCTGTTTGTTCGAAATTGATACCGGAATAAGGCTTGCAGCCAGCGCTACAGATGAATATGGGATTTATTTTTCTGCTGATGGCGGAGCGGAGCAGGACACGGAAGAGTGGTGGGCAGCTCTGCGTAGAACCACAAGGGAGCTGTTTAAAAAATCAGATATTAAACCGAAGGAAGTAGAAGGTCTCGCTTTCTGCTCCCAGATGCAGGGGACCGTTCTTGTTGATAAGGATGGAAACGCACTCAGGCGTCCTATGAACTATCTGGATCAAAAAGGCGTCAAAGAATACAGGGATTGTATGGGTACCGGCCTGATCAAGGTCTCCGGGTGCAGCCTGTATAAGCTTGCGAGGAACCTGATCGTAAATTACGCCGGCAGTGTAAGCGCAAAAGACCCGGTATGGAAGTATAAGTGGGTGGAAAGCAATGAGCCTGAAATATACAGAAAGATTTATAAATGGCTGGATGTAGGAGACTATCTTGTAGCACGTGCGACAGGGAAAATCGTGCGAACGGCGGACTCTGCATTCGCCACTTTTCTCTATGATACGAGGAAAGGAAAAGAGGGGTGGAACAGGGGTCTTCTGAAAATGTACGGGATAAATCCCGATCACATGCCGGATATCATTGACTGCACCGATCTTGTTGGCAGGCTTACTGAAAAAGCTGCTGATGAGCTGGGACTTGAAGAGGGAATACCTGTATTCGGCGGAGGGGGTGATACGACCTTCGTTAATATAGGTGCCGGTTGCGTGAGCCCGGGCGATACGCATATATATGTTGGCACATCGGGCTGGGTATCAACATACATGGATCATCAGACTGTCGATCTGGGTGCGATGATAACCGGTGTTTTATCAGCAAAGAAGGGATATTTCAATTACTATGCGGAATTGGAGACGGCCGGTAAGTGTCTTGAGTGGTGCATTGAGCATCTTGCATTGGATGAGGTGGGAATATATCTTAATAAAGTCAAGGTTACTGATGTTGAAAGCAGGTACATAAGCCTTTATGATTACCTATCTGATGAAGTAAACAAGGTTCCGCCGGGTTCAAACGGTGTGATCTTTACTCCATGGCTTCACGGAAACAGATGTCCGTTTGAAGATTCCAATGCCGGTGGAATGTTCTTTAACCTAAGAGTTGACAACGGGAAGAGAGACATGATCAGGGCTGTTATTGAGGGTGTTTGTTTTCATTTGCGCTGGCTTTTGGAATGTGAGATGAAGAAGGTAAAAACCTCCGATACCATAAGATTTGTCGGTGGAGGTGCTTTATCATCCGTTGCATGTCAGCTGCTATCCGACATTACCGGAAGAAGGGTTGAGACTGTGTATAATACACAGGAGGTTGGCGCTGTCGGAACAGCGCTTGTTGTAGCGGCCGGAATTAAGGGAGAGGATGTCCTTGATCTGTCACGAAGGCTTGTAAAAGTCAAGCATGTTTATAAACCCAATACTGCCTTCAAGGAAATCTATGATAGAAATTACAAGGTATTCAAGAGGCTTTACCGTTCCAATGCAGAGAACTTCAAGCTGCTTAATACATGAAGATGCATCATCTCCTCATTATTTTCACGGTCGATAGTGAGTTTCGAGTAACTCCATTCTGGCATACGTGTTTCCCTGAATCAATTTTACTATTCGGAAACCTGTTGCAATCGCTATTGATACACTTTATCATATTATCAAATTACTGGATGCGATCTGGTCAAAAGACGAGGAAGCTGTAGCGGGACTTATTGAAGAAAGTCATGATCGTGTGAGTAATAAGACTTATAATGATGAAGCAGCCTTGAGTTATGGCATTCAATATGCCATGTATGCAGCACGGACTGGTGGCCTGTTTTGTAACAGAAAAAGAAGATCAGTAAAAAAAGGTCTGTAGTGAAAAATGTCTATAAAGCAATCATCCGGAAGCGTGATCCGGAAAAATCTCTTATCTATATATCCTGGTGCGGTAATGTATGGGCTGCTATTCAATATCACGCTCATGATAGACAGTATTATCGCAGGGCAGAGCCTCGGAGCATCCGGCATAGCGGCGGTGGCTTTGGGAATGCCGGGTTATGGTGTATTGGCGGCAATCATATATTCGCTTATTCATGGCAGCGGACTCAGGATGATCTGGGCGAAAGGGCGCACGGACGATCAAGGGTTTCGCAGGGCTTTTAACGGAGGCGTGACTCTTGTCGCTTTCACCGGACTTCTCTTCGCTGTACTCATTTTCATCTTTGCGGATAGTATTGTACTTCTTTGCGGTGGTGACATGGTGGACGATGTTACCTTTCATAATGCCGTGATCTACCTTTGCTTTTGCGCGCCGATCGTTTTTCTGACCGCATTGGGGATGATACTTCAGGAGGTACTTAATGTCCAGGGCTTTCAGACCGCCCGTGCGGCGTTAGGTGCGATCAATGTGGCGGCCAATCTGATCGTTTCCATCTCCTGCGTATATTCCTTCCCGGCAAATATGAAGCTTGCCGGGCTTGGGATCGGAACCTCAGCCGGAGGACTTGCGGAGTTCATCGGGGGGATGATATTACTGCGCGTCTTGAACGTGCGTCTGGCATACCGTCCGCTGCTTTTAAGCTTCAAAGAGATAATGGAGACTCTTCGATGCGGATTTCCGGCAGCAGCAGACTATTTTGCGGAGAATATTGTAATGGGAATCCAGAATAACCTGATACTTGCGGGGTTCCCGGGCGATGCAATGATCCTGCCTGTGAGTGAGGTTGTATGCAACATATCCTATTTCGCTTCCGGCACAATCAAAGGAGCGGCGATTGCCACAGAGCCGCTGTTTGGTGTGTTCTATGAGGAACGGGACGTAAACAGCATTAAGAAGGTATGGAAGCAGGGGTGGCTTATGGGGCTTATTATGTCTGTCGTATGGGCAGCACTGTTTTACGCCGCGCTTCCG
>DPZM01000232.1:0-7712 GCA_003535955.1 Lachnospiraceae bacterium
GAAATAAGCTTCACAGAGCTTGACACGGATGAATCGGATCCCTACGCTGCCTCGGTGTTTGCCGTGACCTTCGCGGATGGGGAATGGAAGAAGGAGATCCGTGTTGAAGCTCCCGACAATGATAAAGCGCAGCCCCTGCGCCTTGGGACCTTTACGATTCTTACGCATGAGGGCGGTGAGATATTCTCCGATGCTTCCACCGTAACCCTTCAGGTTGTGGACAATGATGAGGGCGCGCCCTATACCATAGGCTTTGATGAGGCTAAGATTCAGGCCGACAAAGCGGAAGGCTTAGCTGTTCTTAAGTTAAAGCGTACCGGAGGCGGGCAGGATGCCATAACCATTGACTGGTCAACGGCCGACGGGACAGCCGTATCCGGAAGGGATTATAAGAGTGTAAACGGAACCGCTGTTTTCTATGCCGATGTGGATGAGGTGACCATCGAGGTTCCCCTTATTGATGACGGTGAAAAGAGTGATGAGGAGCTTAACTTCAGTGTGGAGCTTGGTGATGTAAAAGGCGATGCAGGGAACCTTCTGACCCTTACGGAGGATCATGCGCAGATAAGCCTGATTAATTCAGGCCGGAAGGGTGTCGGGAGGGATGCCATCACCTTTACCCGCAGCATGTCATCCCATGACGGCGCTGTGGAAGATGAGGAGGATGAGCCGGTTCACGGTGAGCAGGTGATCACGCCGGATGAAGACCTGCTTAAGGGTGAGATCGCGGGTCTTGATGGAACTTCGGATGATGAACTGTCATCCCTTACTACATATAACTACGGTGAGATATCCTTCAGCGGAAGTCATGGGGGGTCTTACTGGAGTGACTATGCTTATGTGGCAGGAAAGGCTGATAAAGATATCTCGGGCTGGAACCGTGGGTCGGCAAGCGGAAACGGATGGAAGATAACAAGCGACGGTGACTCGAAGGCAGAGTTAAAGATCGCCAACATGCCCCAGATGTATAAGCATTTCTACGGTAATTTTGAATACAGCGCAGGCTTCTGCAGCGGATGGTACTTCAGCCTGGGTCATGCATACGGCTGGTCCGAGCTGATGCCGGGGATAGTTAAGACACCGGATGCTCCCTCCACAAGGTGGTCAGGCCTTACACGTAAGATATCCTACGGAAAAACAAGGACAATAAATCAGGGCTGGAATATCGATTCCAAAGTTTCCGGTATTGCACTGGGAACCACCTATCATGATCACAAATCATCGGATGATGTAAAAAGTGAGATCACATACGGGTACCTGACCAGAAGGGCCTTTAGTAAAAAAATGCGTTTAAGCATTCATACCTCAAATGACGGAGAGAGCGGAAACGGCAATGTGGCCACTGCGCCTAAGAACGGTGCTGCCTTAAAGGAAGACAGCGGCGTATATAAGAACATGAAGCCCGAGATCGTGATAGAGAACATGGCCGGCGGCGTGGATAATTACGGCGACCTGTATGTGGGCAGCAAGCTCAGAGTATCCCTTAAGAGCACCGACAGCTACAAGCCTTATTCCGGAAGTGAACTGAACTCGGCCGTTTATGTGACCCGTTCCGATGGCTCGATCCTTCCCGCAGGGGTTGTGACGGCAGGCGGAAACGGCACTTACAACATAAAGATGGTGTGGGACGGCATGACAGAAAGGGATTTGAATGATACCTATACCATCAATGTTGTAATGACAAGAAAACAGGATATTGAGCTTAACCTGTCTCCTTCGGTACCGAGGATTGATGGGAATGAGATGAACATCGACACAGGCAGGATCGGTGAAGCCTGGGATACCTTCTGGCAGAGGGGGTCGGATAAGATCACCCTGGGAGTGAGCAGGACATTGAAGGATGCGCCTCATTACAACGGTCAGAAGATCGATGAGATCACGATCAAAAAAAGCGACTGGGTGAGCGGTGACAAGAACCCGCTTAAGCTCCTGGGAACCTATAATGACATACAGTATATAAACTTCAACCGCAAGTCAGGAGACAGGATACTCTTCAATAAAAAGGCATATAAGGGAAATGAACGCATATATCTTAACGTAGAGTCCTTAGCCTTCAGTAAACTGAGTTTTGCTTATTATGAGGAGAGCTATACAAACCTGCCAGGCATCATGGAGGTCTCCGTGAGCAGGGTGGAGCTGTATCTTGACGGTGATGCCGATGAGAGGATAGCGGGAAGCTATAATGAGAAGACGGGTTATTTCGTTCTGGATGACGGAACGAAGGATAAGTTCGTGATGTATCTTGATAAGGACGGCAGCTATGATGAGGCATCCTTCCAGCCCCTGGAGCTTGAAAACGGTAAATTTGCCCAGTATTTTGCCAAGGTCTACTATACCATGACCCCCAGGTATCTGAATCCGCCAAAGGGGGTTAATGGAAGTGCCCAGGTGCTTCCGGCCCTTGTCACAAGCATTACCGATGAAGGAAATAAGGCACAGCTTACAGACGAACAGAAGAGCTACCGTTACATTCTTTCGGGCAAGGATAAGAGCGGTCGGAGGACCTCGGACGGTCATGTGATGTTCGGGGAAGAGGCAAGCGGCATCAATTATGTGGACGTACCCCTTGGGGGTGACCACAGCCCGGTAAGGCAGGATGAAGACGGCAAATACCTGTGGACACCAAAGTATGTGGGCAACCTGATCTATCCCTACAGTGATCCCGAGCCCATACAGATAGAACACAGTCTGGCAGGAGATAACATACCTCTTGCTGACATATCCTATGACGGGAATGGCAAAGTGACCACTACGGCGGAAGGCAAGGCTAATCTTAACGGATATCTGGGATCGCTGGTTGCTGATACCACTATTGCCTTGTGCGTTACCGAACAGAAGCATACATCGGATGAGCTTTCTGCGGATAAGAATACTGCCCTGACACTGCAGCCTGAAAACAGTGCTCTCACAGGCCGGAGCGCAGCGCCAAACGGAGCATGGAATACCGATATTGAACCTCCGACAATGGGAGAGGGTGGCTTTAACACAGCCGACAGCGGACAGTCATACTCCGAGTTCAACACCGATTACGCTGCTAATATAGCCGCAACCACAGAAAGCTTCCAGGGTCTTGCCACCGTATTCACGGGCAAGAATACGATCAGTATTGCCATCGCTCTTCCCATTGCCAGCAGTCAGTATGACTATCAGAGCGGGACGGATAAGAACAGGGTTTTCCCCGATACGGTCAAGGATCCATTTAACAGAAACAAGGATCTGATCGCAGGCTACATGAGCGACATGAAGAACGGAAGCTATGACAAGATCGTTGATGAGCTGAAAAAGGGCGGTTATAAGGCAGGAGAAGGAGGTAACCTTAAAAGCGAGAAGCATTCGTTTACAATAAGCTTTTCGGCTGCATTTACCCTGAAATACGACACCAGGGATAATGCATGGTATCTGCAGGAATTCGCGCTGGGCGCGGCAGGAAGCTTCAACTACCGCTATGAGGTGCGTCTTGCGGTATGTCCTCTTGTTTACGCCTTTGTCTCAACTACGGTGGGAGTAACGGTCAGTACCGGCGGCACCATCATGAGGACCGAGGTTGAAGGGGACAAGCCCTATATAAACGGAACCGAAAGGAAGCTTAAAAAGGGTATGGTTCTTGAAGTTCCCACAGCCTATACCAACATGTATATCCGTTTTAACGGCAAGGTTTATGTGGAGGTCAGGGATGGGAAGGATTCAACAACTGCGTCTTCCGATACTACCAAGGGATATTTACAGTCAGACGGAAGCAGCAAGGTTCAGATAAAGTTCAAAAAGGTGCGTGGCAGCATGTCCTTTGACGATGCGAAGAGTACCAAATATGTCCGTATCGTAGCTCTTAATGACACCACTATAACCTATTTAAATAACATAGAGAGCATAAAGAGCGAGTTGACATGGAGCGGTGTCAGCGTAGCTCCAAAGGTCAATATTGAAGCCGGCGTCGGCGCAGGTGTTGAAGGTCTGAAGGTTGAAGCCTTTGTCAAGGTCCTGCTGTCCGCCAACTTTGTGTTCGGACGTCCTCACAGTGACGGAACCAGGGGAAGCCTGGAGGTTGCAAGCGCTAACTTCAACATCAGTATTGCCCTTCGGGCGGTGCTTCTTATGATGAGCTGGGAGATAGACGCGGTAGGTGCCAAGATAACCTATAACGGAGATACCAATACCTGGACCAAGTCATACACCCTGCTGGGCAAGGACCACAAGATCGATCTTGTGACCGGCGAAGAGTCAGGAGGAACCACCGGCTCCGGTCTCGAACTTCCTAAGGATTTAAGTGACAGCTTTACCATATACTCAAGCCAGCCTGAGGACCTGTCCTCTCTTGATGCATACAAGCCGGACGATGCCAATGTGCCTTTCGAGCTATCGGGCTATAACAGCTCGGAGGAGGCGATCCGCCTTGCGGACGGTCTCGATATAGGCTACGACTACAGGGTCGTGACGGCAAACGGAATAAACTATGTGATATATACGATACCACGTAAAGACGGTAAGGGAATGGATAAGACAATGCTCGCCCTTTCACGCCTTGTAACCACCTTCGATGCTTATCTTGAAACCGGTACGGAGAAGACGGGAGAAGAGGGTAACGGTCTGGGTCTTGTCAACCCTCTTGACTGGGAAGAGAAGACAGATTCAAAGGGTGTAAAGCACAACGTTGTAAAGGCTCCGGGTGAAAGAAGTGATACCCCTTATATACTCGTCGATCTTAAGGAGACAGACGGAAAGCTTGCAGACGACGGTACCGGAGACCTTGGGTTCGATGTCAAGGTGATCGATAATAAGATATATGTTTCATGGGTAAGCTACAATGAGCCGGTTCCACAACCGGATCCCGACACGGAAAAGGCCTTCAGGGATGCAGCAAAGAATACGGTGGTCAAGTTCGCTTCCTATGATGTGACGGGGAAGGAAGGATTTAACGCTGCCACCGTAATAAGCGATCCAACGGATAAGTCGGCTGTATATGCGCCCTCCATCATAAACGATGAGCTTGTCGCCTTCGTTAAGGCACACCATGTAAGCGATCCCGAGAGGGAGGCGCTTGTGGAGAAATATACGAAGAAGCTTAATAGTGAGGGCTACTATAAGGATACGGGAGATGAAGCAGGCAGATCGATCTATGCGCATCGCATGACGACCTATACGACGGCCCTGGATTACAAGGGTGATTCGAGCACACTGTGTCTGTATGATGCCAAGGCGGAAGGAATGTATGAGGTTATGAGTGAGCATCAGTCAGGGTCGGCCGAAGATGACCCGATAAAACCCGTTGACAGGCTGAAGGGATTGGTGCTTACAGAGGATGGATTGGACGTTGTTTTCCTGACCTACTCTTCATGGAATGAGAATACGGATTCAACATCCGAAGAAGAGGGATATGATGCGGGAATGTATTTAGAGCCTGTCCTAAGAGAAGGAGCCGTGGCTTTCCCGACGGAGATAAACCTTATTGAGGAATTTAATTCGCAGCTGTCTGCCCACTCATATTTTGATGCCCTTCAGCTGTATGAGAAGAGATTATATGACGAAAACAGCGGCAGTATGAATGACAGCCTTCTGATCCTGGGGCAGGGCGGTAAGATCTTTACGTTACCCTTCTATTATGACGATGGTGGCAGTATGTCTGTTGGCACCCTTCAGTCCACTAAGTTCTACGGCGGCAGTGCCGATGAGCAAAAGAGCGAGTACTCGTTTGGTGAGGACGGAATGGGAAATCTTGCCACGGTATACACTCACAGGGTGGATAATACCACGAATACCGGCCTATATCTGAGCAGATTCGATGAAAGGGAAAGGACCTGGGGCAAGGGCGTACTTCTGGCCATGCGGTATATGACTGTTAACGAGGATGCCGCACGGTACGGATGGTCCGATGAGGATACACAGAAGGCCTACCTGGGCGAGCTTGATGGTTATGAAGGCGGAGGTATGGATCAGTTCGTATTCTATAATCCCCAGATCGCCCTTGGCCAAAAGGCCGATGTGACCGATGAAGGCAGCGGGGATATAGAATACAATGAGAACCTGGACGACGAGACCGACGATCTTACGAAGAATGATTCAACGCTGGTTATCCTGACTCAGGGCGATATGGAGTACCTTGCATCACAAACGGTGGAAGGAACCAGGTTTATCACTCCGGGCGCAACGCCCCCGGCAGGAGCCGCTTATAAGGCGGGGATGGGTATCTACGCCATTACTTACGGTGTGGGCAACCAGAGCATAGGGAACGGTAATATAAGCTTCGCACATGAGGACTTCACGGCGGGAGCCACCCTGAGCGCGAGCCTGTCCTTTATGAATACAGGTGATATAAGCATAAGGGGATCTGAGAATGAACCCGTCACAGTCACCCTAAGCGTAGACGGAGACGGCGTAATATCAACCAAGCTGGCCACATGGGAGATCAAGGAGAATATAATCCCGGGCAGGGAGGTCGAACTGGCCGGTGAGTTCACCCTTCCCATGACACTGCCGGAGGGTTCGGGATTTACAATCACCGTAAGTGAGGATGACAAATACTCAGAGGATCCTTATTCTGCTGCACTCAGGCATGTATTTGTTGTGGAGAAGAAGACAGAGCTTGGCTTCATGGAATCGCATATGGAACTGTCAAGACAGGATAACGGCAGGCTTACTCTTGATGGTAGCGGCAATGCAGTTATTGACATTGATCTCTTTGTCGGGAATAAGGGTATTGCAGATGCGGAAAATGTGATGGTACAGTTCGCCTACGGGGTGCATGATCCCGCCATTGCTTCACAGGTCAGGGAATCAGGTGATCATCCGGGCTGGGATGATGTGATATACAGCTCCCTTGATATAAGCGGAAATACCCTTACGGTCGGCGAAGAGGAGGACCTCTATTCCCTGAGCGCGGGCGGGAATGATTTTGGACACGGTATTATCTCACTGGGAAGTATCGGGTCAGGAAAGGGACGCCATATTAAGGGAACCATTACCGTTACGGCGGATAAGTTCACGGCCTTCGGTCTTGACGGGGAGAGGGATCCGTCGGGATCACTAAAGCTTTATGCGCAGGTATTTTCGGGAAGTGATAAGACCACCACAGATGAATTCGGTGTCCGCCATGTTGTACATAATGAGTATGATCATGTGAACAACAGCGTAAGTACACTGATCGAGCATACAACAGCCTTTATGGTGCCTTCAAGGCTTGAACTGCCTGCGGGTATGAAGCTTCGCCTTCCGGTCACCTTCTCTACAACCCTTAACGGAACGGAGCCTGATATAGGGGTCTATGAGCTTACCGATGAAGAGGGGAATACCAATACTTCTGCAGGTACCATGGATCAGATAATGGATGTTGTCTCCTATGAGAAGGGAAGCTATAAGAACGGGAACGGAACAGGTACCGTAGTCATAAGAGGCGTTAAGGAGGGTAATGCCTATTTAAGGATCCAGGATGCAAAAACCAATTCCTATGAGGACATTGCCATCCTCTTCACCGCTCCCTCCGATGGTGTCGATATAATAAACACAAACGGGCTGTTCACCTTCCTGGATGAATCGGGGAAGGTATGCAAATCAAGCGGTAAGAGCTGGATGTTTAGCAAGGATATAAAAACTTACAGCAGGAATGGAATAAAACCCCATAACGGAGTGCTGGCAAGCGGCAAGCCGGGTACGAGCTTTAGATTCGTTACCGAGGCGGAGGCTATAGCCTTAAGCTTCGACGGGGAAGTGATCGTTGACAG
>DPZM01000232.1:7847-12282 GCA_003535955.1 Lachnospiraceae bacterium
AGACATACGGTAACCATAACCGTGAAGAAGGCCGGGTTCTCAGGTAGTTACGCTGACTTTGATACCCTGAACGAGTATTATTCGGGCGATAAGATCGATACGAACGGGGCGGCAACGGATGTACCGGTTGCCATAAGCTGGGATACTCATTTTCCGGCAAGGGGGAGCCTGACCGACAGTCAGGTCTTCGAGGTTACCATCCATGTTTCCTGCAAGAACGGGCTCTCTGTCAGCCGTGAGCTTTCGATAGACAGGAAGAGCTCTTTAGTGACCGATCTTGGGATGGTAAAGGAGTCGGAAGGACACTATGAATGGAAGGTGCGCATTAAGGGGAACGGTAACGCTGAATTTAAGGTGATCGATTCTTCCGGAAACAGCAACAGGCTGCTCCTTGACGTTGACTGGTGGAAGGAAGATGCGGCATCTTCCGGAATAAAGTCATCAAGCCTTGCACTTCCCTACTACGTTAAGAAGTATCCGGATATAGTATTTAGCAATGTATCCGCATCGACGGAAGCGGCGGAGGTTCTTGATCACAAGTGGATGAGCGCTTCATGGGATAAGGATGCAGGCGCTGTAATAGTAAAAATAGATGAAGATGCTCCCGTGGATACAATGGAAGTCTATGTTCTTAGTGTTGATGAATTCTTCGAATTCCTTGATGGCTATTATGATGAGGATGAGCTGCCGGATCCTGAATCTGTCGCACGGGGAAGTGAGGGATCGATCAAGGCCTCCGGTGACCGGAACTATATCGTGATCGCAGGGGCGGACAAGCCTGTTTCAGGGGATTCCGCCAATGACTACAGGATCATACATGCCGACGGAACGGAAGAGAAACACAATGCGGATGATGAGATATACTATAATATTGAATATGTGAATGTCGTGGATGATCTTCTGACAGAGCCGGAAGAAAGAGTACCTGAGGTGGCAAACCTTAAAGACAACCGGCTTACCTATGACCAGGTATCCGACGGTGATATCCTGTATCTTCTTAAGGGCGGGAAATACACTTATGAGGAAGGACTTACCGTAACCTGCTACACTAAGAATGCCCTTACCCAAAATCCTAAGACACATACACTTAAGGTGGCAAAGAATTCCCTCATTACCTTAAAGAAGGGAAGTGAAGAGAAGACGGTCATCCTGCGGGCGATAACACTTAAGAAAAAGACAGTTACCGTAAACAGCAGAAGGACCCTCATAAGTCTTGCCGATCTGTTTGAGGGCGCGGAAGGTATACTGCCCGACATTAAGGACGGGAAATATGCCGTATCCGTGAAGAGCGATAAAAAGGGGATACTTAAGTGGAACGACTTTACGGCACAGGAAGTTAAGCAAGTCACCTTAAGCGATCTTACCGTGGGCTCCACCGGAAAGAAGGGAAGTGCCGTGATCTCAGCCACCTTCGGCGGTAAGACATATAATGCCACGGTTAAGTGCAACGGATATCCATTGCTTCAGGGTTCAGAAGGACGAATTGTACAGAAGCTTGATACGACCGATGCTTTGGGTGATCATGTACTAACCTTTAATTCAGTCGGGAACGGGGACACGCTGATCCTCCTGAAAAACGGGAAATACGCAATTGAGGATGGTGTTAAAATCGAGCCCGTGGGAGATGAGTACAAAAATGCCATTAAAGTCATGGTGCATAAAAAAACCGGTATCAGGCGACTGAAACTGAATAAAGAAACCCCTGTGAAGCTGACAAAAAACGTAAACGGAGAAATAAAAGAGAAGACGATCCTTATAAACTTCGTAAGCATTAAGAAGAAGAATGCGGTGCTTACAAACGTCGGCGACAAGCTGACTCTCGATAAGCTGTTTACGGAAGGCTACGAGATCCTTCCGGACTTATCGGAAAACGGCAGCTACGGTGAATACGCCGTTACCGTGACCGATAAGAAGGGCATCCTGAGTATTGAGGATAATTCCTTCCCGGCCGCAGTGGATGAAGGCATGACCATGCTCGATGATTTTGTTATAGAGCATGGCGGCAGGAAGGGAAGCGCAACCATAAGCGTAACTATCGCGGGGAAGACCTTTAAAGCAACCGTGAGGTGTAAGTAGGAGGAACCATTATGCGAAGCATAATTCAGGATGGTTCCGACGATTGGCCGCCGAACGAAGGTGAGGGGGCAATACATATTATTGGAGGAACCATTCATGAAAAGATCATTTCGCCTGATATTAAGCTTGATCCTGGCCCTGGCGGTGTTGCTCACAACCCCGGGTACGCCGGTTTATGCTTCCGTCTTTAATGAGGAAGTTACTTCCGGGGACATCCTTGCGGATATTGATGACGGGCTTTTGGAAGACGTGTTTTCGGAAGACGGACTTACCGAAGAGGATATTCCCATAGAGAAGGCTCCTTCACAGGAGTCGGATATCTTACTCAGTGATACGGCATCATTGGATGTCGCCACGGAAGGGACCGGCACGGAACAGGCAACGACTGAGAAAACCGTATACGATACCGGCAGCTTGGTACCTGCCGATCAGGTGTTTTACGATACGGATTTTCATAAGGTGAAGGATGGTATCGATCTTAAGGGAGTTGATTATGTTAAGATCGTCGGAAGAGTGAAGACCAGGTCATACTATGCTCCCAAAACCTGTGATCTTAAGCTGGTCGACCAGACTTCAGGTAAGGTCATCGGCACGGCAACCTGTTCCTCATCAGGCGCCGACTCAAGTTATAATTTTACGGCTAAGATAAAGCGAAGTGATAAGGAAACATGGGATTACTCCGATGCATGCGTCTACGCAAGGCTGGGGGCGGATACTTTTAATGCGGTAAAACACGCAAGTACCATGGTAAGCAAGATATCCCTGGGCTATCCGTTATATGGTTTCAAGATAGGATCAGACAATGATATTTCCGGAGAGTACACAGAGAAGATATATACAGGAGAGGAAAAATACGAGAACGGAAATCAGGTTAAATATCCCAAGCCCTGTTTCGCAAATGGAAACGGAGAGCATTCATACGAAACGACTGCATATGCCGGTCAGACCGTGACCACCTCGGTATGGGAGGGGGGCGGCACCAATTCGCAGGGTGTTGCCGCTGACAGCACAACCCTTAAGTTTAAGGGCTATAAGCTGTTAAAACCCGGTTCACAGGACTCCTTAAGCGGCTTTATCTGCACCGGGGACAGCTTCACCCTCAGCACGGATTTTCCGGTTAAATACAGGGACTATATGTCTCCCGACTGCAGCTTTACACTGGTTCCTTGCTACGAACCGCTTCCCGAGACGGTGGAATTTAGTAACAGCAATGCATCAGTCGACGGGAAGGAAGATGTAAAGGGCGTTTACAGCGGATTCAGAAGCGGTTATAAACTGAAGGCCACGATGCTCGATACGATAAGAGTCAGCGCTAAGGCCAATGATGGATATATGATCTCTTATATTGAACTGCAGAAGCCCAATGGCGCAGTACACTACACCAACAGACCCGACATCAAATGGACCAGATGGAAGACAATGAGTGACAACCGGTCTTTTGAGGATAAGACCCTTCTTGCATCCCCCATTAATTTTAACGGCCAGATGTATACCAACGAGGCTAAGACAACCTGGTCTCACCGGAACTATTGCAGGGTTGTGATCAGCTATGATACAAATACTTCTTCCATTACCCTTGCCCCCAGTCCCCAGCAGATAAAGACGGGAACGGAGAACTGCAAGATCGTATACGCGAAGGGTTCCGGCGGGAATAAAAGCATGATGGTGCCAAAAAAGGCCGGAGAGTTAATAGAACTGTCCGATACGATAGTAAGATCCCCGTATATATTCGGCGCCATGCCGACGGGCGATTACCACGCCTATTGGAAGGACGGAACCCTTGACAGCGACGGGGACGGAGTGGATGACTTGAAGCTCCCCGGGTATGAACCCTTTATACCAACCTTCGGGAACCAGTTCATGTTTATCCAGAATGTCCCTCTGAAGAATAAGATCTATTACAATTTTGTCAAGGATACGACTTCTGAGGATGTGGCTCCCCTGCCTCTTACCGGCTGTCTTAAGATAAGTGATAAGCTGCTGCTTTCGGGCAGGGAGGTTAAGCGGGGTCTTAGCGGGATAAAGGTATTCAGTAACGGACAGTCAACCGAAACGAAGGGTAGCGACGGATATTTTGAACTTGTAAGCAACAATAAATTTAAGTTTTATGATCTGTACAATTATATCGTGTCATTTACCGGAAAAGACGGTGATGATACCATAGCCCTGATGCAGTCACGAAATCCGGGAAGGACCTCAGATATTGTAATAGATGCAACCTTGGATGTGGATATTTCGGATGTGAAGCTGTATAAAGAATCCTCCGGTGATTATGCTGCCATTGATATATCCTCTGCAACGGATGGCTACATAAGGCTTCCGGCGGATAATGGGAATTACCGGCTTAAGATGAGTGCGA
>DPZM01000064.1 GCA_003535955.1 Lachnospiraceae bacterium
CTTATAAAGGATCCGAAGGATATAAACGCAAGGGCTGAGATCCAGTGGCTTGCAAGCGTGGCCCATAACAACTTCCTGGATGCGGGACGCATAGCCGACTGGGGTTCACACAGGATCGAGCATGAGCTGTCGGCCCAGTACAATATCACTCACGGCGAGGGTATGGCAGTGGCCATAACTGCCTGGGTTAAATATATGGCAGGGGTTAAGCCCTGGAGGCCCGCACTTCTTGCAACAAGGGTGTTCGGCGTGGATGCATACGATCATGATGAAGAAGAGAGGGCGCGTATCTTATCCGAAAAGCTTAGGGATTTTTTCCGTAAGCTTGGCCTTAAGACAAGCCTTACCGAGCTGGGAATAGACGATAAGGATTTCGAAGTTATGGCAAAACGGGCAACCAGAAACGGAACGGTTGGACATTATGTACCGCTTGATGCTGAGAAATTCGTGGATATCTTAAAGCTTGCTATCTGAAAAAGAAACGGGAGACGGTTCCTGAACCGTCCCCCGTTTCTTATAAATTTAGCGCGGAAGATCCACGGGATCCCAGCCGAAGTCCTGATACTTTGTTATCTTAAGATCATTGGCCTTAACGTAATCGGCAATGATCTGTCCCCTTATTTCAGAGCGTTTCTCGTCGTCCATCACCTTTGTCAGATCATCGAACCTGTTTCCGAAGATCTTCCGGGCGGTGGGCAGGTATTCCGAACCGTCACCTACAACTTCCATTTCGGTAACTTCATAATCATCGCCGGACTTCTTAAGGTGGATGCATCCGGGATAGGAACCGCCTGACTGTGTCATAAGGGTATCATCCTCGAGCTTGTAATTGTTGATCCAGAAATCCCCCCAAACCTTGATATCCTCAGGATCGCTGTCGTCGGTATCAACCAGGTTCACTACCGGTATCGAAACATCCGCTTTTTCATAATCCTTGCTGCATTCCTCGGCGATATACTCATATACCGCAGCCATCAGCTTATCGTCTCCGGGATATTTATATGCCGGCAGAACGCCCGTATCCTTAGCGGCGCCTTCCCGGGTGAAGGTAAGCCAGTTGCCGTCCAGGTTGAGCATCAGGTTATCTCCTTCGATGGTATACTCATATGAATTGTCTGCCTGGATAAGCATGGTGCTTCCCCACATAACATTGATATCATCCTGCATGCTGATAAGGCCCGAGTGGTCCTCGTTAAGAGTCACGGAATACTCATAGGTAACTTCCTCACCTTCGATTTCCTCCGTTTCGGTCATCTTATACACACCGGGATAATAATCATACATAGTCTGGGGTTCAAAATCATCATACGTGATCGAATCGATTATTCCGGACAGGGTATCACTGACTGCCATATCCATTTCATCATCCCCCGCCTTGTGGGTGACAAAGTCAAACACCAGAACACCGCCGTTATATTCACCGGCGAAGATGTCCTCCGAAAGGCCCGACCCCTCGCCATTATCCTTGGGGTTTCTCCAATATCCCCATTTGTCATTGGTTCCCGGGAAATAACTCTCGCTTCTGACTATTGCCTCCGGATCATCCCATCCCTGCGTGAGCTTCGCAAGAACCTCCTCGGGCTGCTCGTCTGGAACATAGCTTATTGACAGCATATTGGTACCGGCCGATTCCCCGGTGTAGACGAAGGAGGTCATATCCTCGGCTTCATTTACGGTGATAAGGGACGGATCGTATTTAACCGACCATCCCCGGCTGTTCTTGTATTCCTCGTACTCGGGAAGTTCAACATCCTCCGCTTCATCTTCACCGGTATCTTCCGCTTCCGCATCCTCACTTTCCGCCTCTTCCGACGGCTCGTTGTAGATGTTTACATTTACATTCTTTCCACACCCGGTCAGGGCTGAAAACATGGATACCGCCATAAGGCCTGCTATAAATGATACGATTATTTTTTTCTTCATGGGCTCTCCTCTCGTAAACCTTAGATTTATATACTTCGCTGTTTTGGATACAGGCATATTCGTATCTGTTCAGTACCTTCACAGATACGATGCGCATGCCCATGCTTATTTGCCTTCGGCAAAGGGCATGCTCACTCCCGCATCATGTTCTTACGTCCTCAGCAGCAAGTGCTTCGGACTGTGCTGAACAGCTACGCTTATTCTACCATATTCGTCGCTTGAGTGCATTATAATTCGTCTGTAAAAAAATGAACCGGGGAACCGTCCCCTTGTTTCACATAGACCATATCTTCGGTTACACCTGATGAAATATATAAAATATCTTGACGCAGGGGTGATTTTGTGCCATAATACCTTGCGCAAAATATATTGGTGCAAAATGAGATCTTCTTAAAGTTTCGGATTCGAGGAGAATGATTATGAAAATGACCATAATATTGAAAAAATCCATTTCGGTTCTTATAGCTCTGGTCCTGGCGCTTCCATTGGCGGCCTGTTCGGAGAAAGAGGCTGCTCCCGAGGAAAGTATTGCCGACAAGCCCATAATGGTTAAACAGCAATTGCCGGATGTAAAGTCACTGGCCACCATGTCCAATTACGTGGGTACGGTGGAGGCGGACAGTACGGTCAATGTCATTCCCAAGGTAAGCGCGGAGGTTCTTTCGGCCAACTACATCGTAGGAGACCATGTAAATGCCGGAGACCTGCTCTTTACTCTGGATGACAGCACGGCCCGGATCGCCCTTGATCAGGCTAACGCCGGACTTAAGAGCGCGAAGGCAGGGCTTAATGCAGCCCAGGCCAATTACGAGGCGGGCAAGGCCGGCCTTGTCGCTCAGGAGGCCCAGAAGACAGCAACGCAGGTTTCGGCCTATGAAACCTTAGGTAAGCTTGATACCACGGGCCAGCAGATGCAGGTTGCCGCCGATTCCGCTTATGTGCAGGCAAGACAGGCAGGGCTTAATTCGGATTCAGCCCATGAGACTTATGATTTTTACAAGGATCAGATAAGGGATAAGGAGAATCAGAGAAATGAGCTCCTTGCTGCCGGCAGTAAGGCCGGAGCGGCCCTCGGAAGCTATCAGTCGGCCCTGAATCAGGCGAATAATGCCCTTAATTCCCTTAACTCGATAAAGACCCAGTACGAGAATTACAATACTCCCGGAATGACTGCCGATGAGTACCTTCAGTCGGTGGGCTTTTCCTCACCCGATGAGCTCTATCAGGCAATAGGTGAGGCCCAGAAGAATGCGGCAGCGGCTCAGGCTGGTGTGGCCACGGCATCGGAGGCTTACTCGACGACCAAGGCAGCCGTTGAAAGCCTTGATTCGGCCCTTGACCAGCTGTATCTTCAGAAGGATACCGCAGGAAATACGGCGGAGAGTGCAGCCCTGACCTACGGGCTTGCGGTGGAGTCCTCGGACCTTGCAAGCAGGCAGAAGCAGGACTTCGACAAGTATACACGCAATACCATTACCTCAGGTGCCATTGCCCAGGCCATAGGGGCCGAGCAGCAGCTTAAGGCAACCGGGGCCCAGGTAAAGGCAGGGGGAGCTCAGGTGGATGCCGGAAGCGCGGGAGTGGAACAGGCCAATGCCGCGGTGGAAAGCGCGAAGACTGCCCTGTCATATTACAGTGTATCCGCACCGGTCTCTGGTACCATAACTGCAATAAACATATCGGAACACAACATGTGTTCTCCTTCCCAGATAGCCTATACGATAAAAAGCGACGCAGCAGTCAAGGTGGTCTTCTACGTTGCCGAGAAATCGGCACAGGAGATGTTCCCCGATGATAAGGTGATCCTTGAAAAGGACGGAATGACCTATGAGGGCCGTATCATCCTTGTTTCCAACGAGCTTGATGCAAATAAGGGACTCTACAGGGTTGAAGCCGGACTCCTTGACCCCTCCGTATCGCTGCCCTACGATTCCGCAATAAGCTTAAGAGCAGCCTCAAGGCAGGTAAAGAATGCCCTTACCGTGCCGGTTGACAGCGTTTATTATGATAACGATCAGGCCTATCTGTTTGTGAACGATAACGGTATCGCCAAAAGGAAGGACGTGGTTGTGGGACTGTCCGAGGGCGATTCCATCGAAGTAAAGGAAGGACTGTTGGCGGATGAAGTTGTGATTACAAGCTGGACTGCCGGACTTAAGGAAGGTACGAAGGTAATGACGGATAACAGTATCAGCAAGGAAAATATCATTGTGGTGAATGACTGATGAAGCATTTAACAAAAACAGCTCTTAACCGTCCGGTTGCGGTGATAGTCATCCTGGCCGGACTCATACTTTTTTCCATAGTTTCGATATCGGGTATGCCACTTAAGCTGATGCCGGATATCAATTTCCCGGTAATGGTAGTGTATGCCACCTATCCCGGAGCATCTCCGGAGGAAGTGGATGAGAATGTGATGGAGAAGATACTGGATGCCTGCTCCAACATTTCGGGACTTAAGAAGACCCAGACCATGTCCTACGAGAACTACGGTGTTTTGGTCATGCAGTTCAATTACGGGACCGATACGTCCAAGGCTCATGATGATGTCCGATCAAGGCTTGAAACCATAGCAAACGATCTGCCGGAGAAGACCGACGACCCCACAATTCTGGAAGTGGAGATGGATGCCTTCGATGATATGACCCTGTCCGTATCAACAGAGTCAAAGGATCTTGACCTTTTAAACCTTATAAATCAGAAGCTGGAACCGCAGCTGCGGAGGGCTGCAGCCCTTGCGGACATAAGCATAACGGGCGGCGATGAGAAGTATATCTCCATACAGCTCATTCCCGAATACGCGAGCCAGTACGGGATCAGTCCCTCTTCGGTGGTGGCTGCCATAACGGCGGTCAACTACTCCATCCCGGCGGGAAGTGTTGCCTACGGCGACCAGAAGCTGAATATGGAAACCGAGGTACGCTTCGATGATATAGAGAAGTTAAGACAGGTGCCCATAACCACAGCCAGGGGCTCTGTTATACATCTCTATGATGTGTGCAATATTGATTACGCCATAAAGGGCAAGACATCCCTTTCCCGCTACGACGGCGGCGAGGACATAAGCATAGGCCTTAAGAAAAGGCAGTCCTCCACCTCCGTCACCCTTTCAAGGCAGATAAAGGGGATCCTTGATGAATTTTCAAAATCCTATCCGGATGTCAATGTCCGTATAATCAATGACAGCGCCGATGAGATACTGGCAATGCTTAAATCCGTTGTCAAGACACTGATCCTTGGCGTTGTCGTGGCCATGGCGGTCATCTTCCTCTTCTTCGGGGATATCAAGGGTTCTCTTATAGTAGGCTCTACGATGCCCGTATCTCTTTTGTGCGCCCTTGTGTGCATGTATTTTGCGGGAATATCCTTAAATGTTATTTCCATGAACGCCCTGGTCATTTCCATAGGTATGATAACGGATAATGCCGTGGTCGTCATAGAGCTGTGCTTTAAGAAGCGTGCCGACGGGCTGGAATATAAGGATGCGGCTTATGAAGGAACAAAAGTCGTAATCAATTCGGTAGTTGCTTCTACCATAACAACTGTGGTCGTATATCTGCCTCTGGCCCTGCTTAATGGGCTCTCGGGCCAGTTCTTTAAGCAGCTGGGATTCACCATCGTATTTGTGCTGCTGGCCTCACTCTTTTCGGCAACAACCCTTGTTCCCATGTTCTTCTCCCTCTATAAGCCCAAGGAACGCAAGAACAATCCCATGTCGGTGGTTCTTGAGAAGCTGTCGGTAAAATACAGCCGTTTCCTGACATGGATACTTAACAAGAGCGTGCTTGTGATCATTGTATCGGCGGTTATGCTTGTAATCTCGGTTCTGATGGCGACGGGGCTTCGCAGTGAGCTTATTGCGGCAACGGACGAAGGTATCGCGCAGATGGATGTAACCTTCAGGCCGGGACTGTCCCTTGAAACCATTGATGAAACAGTGGTATCCCTGGAGCAGTTTGTGGAATCAAGCGGACTGTGCGATGACTACAGCATAAGCATATCCGAAGCATCTTCCAGCGCCACGGTGGTCGCTTATATATCGGATGATGCCGGACTGACCACGGCAGAGGTGGTGGATATGTGGAATGAAAACATGCGTGATTTTTCTCCCGTGTGTGATATCACAGTGAGCGCGGGTTCCACCACGGGCATGTCCTCATTTAACATGGGAGGATCCGAGGAATTCGATATTTCGGCGGACGACCTGCCATCACTGCGCTCCGCCAGCCGTCAGATCACGGATATCCTTGAGAGTACACCCGGGATAATATCGGTAACATCCTCGGTCGAGGGGGGAGGAGCAGGCATCAAGATAAGCGTAAATCCCGAGATGGCCCAGGCTAACGGCTTCTCCGCTTCAATGGTATCGCAGCTTATTTACCTTAATATGACGGGTACGGATGCAGGCGAAGTGACCATAGATAACAATACATATGAACTTAAGGTGGAATACCCCAAGGATTACTACAAGTCACTGGATGATGTGAGGACCATGACCTTTATGAATCCGCAGGGTGTAAG
>DPZM01000111.1 GCA_003535955.1 Lachnospiraceae bacterium
TGCCCCGTAAGTTCCTTCACCGGAGCTTATGCTGTCGCCTATAAATTCAAGCTTATGCTCATATGCCAAAGGAGCCTTAAACTCACCGTCCGTCCACAGACCCCTGATCAGGATACAGGTCTTTTTATCTTCACTCATTGCCTGCAGTTCACGATAGAACTTAACCCTGTTGGCTCTCTCCGGATTTCTTCCCCTGAACAGACATATCCTCTGTCTTCCCTTATCAAGCATGAAACGGCTTACAAGTTCCCCGTTTATCTCGATCGCTGCCCATGGTTCAAAGTCATCATAATCAGCCTCCACATCTGCCCAGAGCTGTGACGCTTCAATATTTAACTCAATCCCGTGCCCGTTAGACAAAAGCGGCACCACGTCGGACGAATCATCCATCCTCCCGTGCAGTTTAATATCAACGTCCCTTATCCTGAAATATTTAAGTTCGTCCATAAAGACACCTCAGATGATACGTTTTCATCCCTTAACCGCTCCTGATGTAAGGCCCGAATATATCTGCTTCTGGCATGTAATGAATACGATAAGGGCAGGTAACAATGATATTATAACACCTGCGCATATAAGATTGTACTTACTTCCCAAAGGTCCCACAAAAGTATACAGCGAAGTGGCCACTGTGGCCAGCCTTGTCTTATCCTGAAGGTACATGTTCGCCATGTAGTACTCGTTATAGGTTCCCACTCCCTTAAGGATGCAGGATGTAACGATCGCGGGCTTAAGAAGCGGAAGCAGGATCCTGTAGAAGATCGTAAAATACGAGGCCCCGTCCACTATCGCCGATTCATCAAGCGCTATATCTATGTTCTCGAAGAACTGGATATATATGTATATCGCAATTACATCAGTACCGCACATAACTATTATATATCCGGGAAGCAGGTTTATGAACTTAAGCTTATACATGATCTCATAAACAGGGATCTGCATCGCCACGCCGGGAAGCATCGAGGCAAAGAGAAACATGTTTCTTATAAGAGTGTTGCCCGGGAACCTAAACCTGTTAAGCACATAAGCCAGCTGTGTTCCGATAAGCGTCGAAAACAGCAGTACGCACACAAGGATTATCGTCGAATTGATGAAGGCCCGTCCCATTCCCGCCTTGTTAAAGGCGTTGATGAAATTCTCAAAGTTAAGCCAGCTGTGCGGAAGCACCATTACATTTGTTGTCTGGTATTCTTCATCCGTCTTGAAGGCAGTGATCACGCATGACACAACGGGAAGCAGTGCGACAAAGGAGAAAAATACCAGTGATAAATATTTAAGAACAGTTAATGTACCTTTACCGATCTTTTCCGAAATACTCATTTTCCCGGCTCCTCCTATTCCGTTCCGTCTTTGAACACATATTTAAAGAACAACTTCTGCAGTATCGTTACCGTAAAGATGATCAGAAGAAGGACAACTGCCATAGCTGAGGCTAAGCCTACCTTCTGCTGGGTATGGGCGATCTCATGCATTACCACAAAATATGTGCCCGTACCGTTGGCACCGTCCGTTATTACATAGGGCGGTTCAAAGGCGCTTAATGAACCCGATATCGAGAGAATGACATTAAGGACGAAGATGGTCTTGATACTCGGCATTATTATATATTTGAACTGTTGGAACTTATTGGCTCCGTCAAGCATTGCGGCCTCATACAGTTCATTGTCAACAGACATTATCGCACCGATAAACAGTACCATGTTCTGTCCGAAATATCGCCATACACTGGTCCCCACCAGCGAAATGTTGTTAATGCTGCGGTCTTTCAGCCAGTAAGGGAGGTTATCCAATTGAAATCCGCACCACTGAAGAACCGTATCAAAGACAAATCCTCTGGTATAGAAGAACTTGAAGATAAATCCTATCGCTATACCGTTTATAAGAAAAGGAAAGAACATAAATCCCTTGAATATGTCGCCGCCCTTTACCTTGAAGCTTAATATGGTCGCAAGATACAGTGCCAGCGACAGCTGTACTACCGATCCGCCCATATAATAAAGCGACAGCTTAAGAGCTCCGAAACAATCCTTTCTTGAAAATACCTTGATGTAGTTCTTCCAACCCACGAATTTCCTTGCTCCTATATACTTCATGTTATAGAAGGAGAACTTCACCATTTCCGCAAATGGTATGTAGGTGAATACCATAAGAAGGATCAGCGGAATTATAAGGAAGGCCAGCATGACCAGTACCTTTTGACCATCCCTGCTTCTAAGCCACTCTTTGAATGTCCGCTTATTTCTTTTTACAGTAGTATTTACCGATGCATTCATTTAACCTTCTCCCGTAATACTGTTCGAATCAACCGTTTATGACCTTCTTTTAAGTGTGCCGGCCGCGTGTGGCAGCCGGCACATATTTGATTCTTTCAGATCAATAGTCCACTGATACCTCAAGCTCTTCCTGGGCATCGTTCCACTTCTGAGTCCATTCCGCATAAATATCATCGAGAGATTCGGAACCTGTGGCTGCCGCTTCAACGATCCTCTGAACCTTATCGTTTCCGCCTGCGTTGAAGGAAAGCTCCGACTCAGAGTTCATGTCATTAAGAAGAGTCTCCTCACCTGCCTTGGCCGGCTGATCGGACAGCACCTCGCATCCGTCAAATGCTGCGTACATATCAGGATTCTTGCCACCCTTAACTACAGTGTAGCCGCCTTCGTTGTAGCACCAGTCTGACTTTTCAACCATCCACTTAACAAAGATGAGTGATGCAAGCTTGTTCTCATCAGAAGAATTAACATTGATGCAGTAGTTGTAATCACCGCCTGCGTTAACATACTGCTTGCCGCCTACTGTCATGGGGAAAGGCATATATCCTACATTTTCGGGAGTGTCGCCTGCTTCCTGCATCTGCGCGTAAGCCCATGAACCAAGTACCATTGTTCCGATCTCACCACGGTTGAGCATGCCCTTGCAGCTCTCCCAGTCTGTGGTCGTATAGTCATCTTCGATAAGTCCGCCCGCAACGGCATCAAAGAGGATCCTGTAAAGGTTGTAGATACCGGTGTCATCGCCGGGATCCTTGAAGGGCTCTGCTGTATGAGCAAATTTCTGCTGCATGAAGGTGTCATCACCGTTTGATACTATACCTATATAGGCATCCCATGCACCCATGGTCCAGCCTGCCGCATAATTGGTATAAAGAGGGATCGCGTCCGTGTTGTCCTTTATAAGCTTAAGATCATCAAGGAACTCGGTAGGGGTCTTGGGAAGCTCCTTGATACCTGCCTCCTCGAATACCGCCTTGTTGTAGAGAACACCCTGGGCATTGGCCATGTAAGGAATACCGTAGCAGTTGCCTTCATACTCCCAGTTGTCTACGAAATTAAGCTCGGCCGACAGGTTATCAAGAGTATCGAAAGGCATGAAATAGGTCTCAAGGTCCACCTTATCAACTGCGGGAATGAACATTATATCGCCCCAGTCACCTGTGGAAAGACGAAGGAGTGAATCCTCTGCATAATCCGTAACCGCTTCCATTTCAACCTTGATATTCGGGAATTCGCTATTGAATGCGGCTACCATCTTATCCATGGTTCCGTCCTCGGCACGGTCGGTCTTATGATGAAGGAACTTGATCGTTGCCGATACATCAGAATAATCATCCAGGTTAAGCTGCGTGTATGTGGGAACATCACCTGCAGCTTCTGCTGCGCTATCCTCGGCTGCATCCGCTTCTTCAGCTTCGTCTTCATCTTC
>DPZM01000125.1 GCA_003535955.1 Lachnospiraceae bacterium
TCCCCGTCGATGACCCGCCTCCCCAGTTCTAAGGATATATCGGCCACCGAAGAATCCAGTGCCTTGTATTCCGGTATTTTTGCGTACACCTCATTTGTCCTCTGTGTAAGGAGGTGCCTGCTCCTGTTCTGTTTTTCTTCATAGGTACGCATTATCGCATCGTACTGTGAGTTGGAAATGGACATTGTAACTCCTGTGAGTAAACTGTAAGAAGAACTTCTGTTCTTCTTCTGATACGCTCGCCGCTAAGATATCATAAGGAATTGATAATTAATATCTGAGTGCATCCTTCTCAAGCTGGGCGTAATCGTACTTCCTCTGCGAGAAATCGTTGAATGAGCCTGATTTGGCTCCCTTGGCCGACGGCCTCGAAGGCCTGGCGGAAGCTTCTTTAGCATGTATGGCATCCGCTCTCTCTATATCATCAAAGGTCTCAACGCCGGCCTTCTTCCAGTTCTCAAGTATCCTGTCCGCGTACTCGAAGCTTACCGTGTTGATGCTCATGATCGTCCTGCTGCATGCCTCGCAGATGATATCGATCGGGAACCCGTAAATGCATGACCACTTGTGAACATATGATATCTCGGGCTCTATGGGATTCCTTCCTTTTATACCGAAGGCCTTGAACACTTCATACACTTCACCCGGGATAGTTGTGGTCCTTAACTTGGCTTCCTCGACCGTTGTTATCCCTGTAGCAGCCCAGCTGTCTGCCACTGCTTCAATATACTTGATACTCTTCTTCCTGTTATTCGCGCAATATTCTATCAGATATTCGATAAGGTCAGCCGAAAATCCATAGGAATCATACATGAAAAGGATCGAAGTTATCTCATCCGGACGCAGGGTCTTACCCAGATATGTCTCGGCAATAAAGAGAAGCTGTGATATCTCGGGCTTCTCCTTAAAGCTTGCAAGCTCCTGGGGTGTGTATGACTTTTTCGCCGAAAAATCAACTATCTTGCTGCCGCCTGCCACAGCAGGCTCTATCCTTACCTCTTCCCTTATCTCATCCTTCTTCTCATTCATATTTACAATACCTGCCCTGCGCATGTCAAGAAGCTGTATGCATGTGAGGCTGCCCGATGAATTAAAGGACAGGGATAAAACCTTCTTCTTATCCCAGTATTTAAGCGCCCTTATTACATCCTTCTCTGTATAGTTAAACCTGTCTGCGATATCCGAAACGGTAAAGGGGCTTCCCGACCCCATACGCCGTAACAGATACAGATATATCTTGATCTGCGCATCATTGGCTTCGCACATATAATCATCAATGAAGCTGTTGCTTAACAGCGTTACATCCGAAGAATAATCCTTGCACAGAGTTACATTACCCATTTACAACACCTGCCGTAAGTTATTCCCCATTAACTTAAATATCCCCTGATGAGAGGAATTATAGCACCAAAATCCGCTTAAGAAAACAAAATCTTATGCCCAGAAGAACTGACCGGAAAGTACCTTCTTCACTGTGGATAAAGGCAGTCGGTAATGTGATTTTTTTTTATTTTTCCGACCAAAGTCCCATGAATCTTGCGAACTTTTTTCAGGTGGTAACTTTTTACGTCAACCTAAAAATCCACAAGCGGATTTGGGATAATTCCGTCGTCCTGCTTGTGGATATTGTGGATAATCATTCTTTTACGAGCTCTTCCCCTATTTTTACTACATCTCCGGCACCCATAGTTATCAACAGGTCTCCGCCCAAACTTTTTTTCTTAAGAAAATCTTCTATCTCATCAAATGTGGAAAAGTAGTAAGACTCTTTCCCTTTTTTCTTAAGTTCGTCGCACAAAAGCTTAGAACTCATGCCAAGTGTATCCTTTTCCCTGGCTGCATATATCTCGGCCAGTACGACCACATCCGCAAGGGTAAGTGCATCGACAAAATCATCGAAAAAGGCCTTGGTCCTTGTGTAGGTATGAGGCTGGAAAACACACACAATGCGGTCATGCGGGTAATTGGCCGCAGCCGTAAGAGTTGCCCTTATCTCCGTCGGATGGTGGGCGTAGTCATCGATGACCGTGACCTTCCCCTTATCTTCCTTACCGCCACCGGCTGCAGGGAAGCTTCCCTTATACTGGAACCGCCTGTCCGTGCCCCCAAAGTTACAAAGCCCGCGCCCTATTGTCTCGTGGCTTATATGAAGGTGATCACCCAGGGCTATTGCCGCAAGTGCATTTCCTATATTATGGGCCCCCGGTACGTGAAGAGTTATCCTCTCTCCACCCCATGTACCCGTTCCGTTTTCCTTCCCTATAGTCCTTTCGGCCTCATCTCCCGATTCAGTGATATATGATTCCTTACCCCTTGTCACCCTAAAGGAGGCACAACCGTAATTGTCATATTCTATATCAGAGGCCGTATAATCGGCTCCCGTATCCCTCGTTGCGGATACCGTAACGACCCTGCATTTAAGACCCTCCGTTATTTCTTCGTAATCGTCTATATCGGCATTTATTATAAGAAGACCGTTGTCGGGAAGAAGCTGCGCAAACCTTCTGAATGAATTCCTTATATCCTTTATATCCTTAAAAAAATCCAGATGATCCTCTTCAACATTAAGGATCACATTCACGGTAGGACCTAAGCTTAAGAAGCTGTTGGTATATTCACAGGCCTCTGTCACGAAATAATCTGACCGGCCTATGCGGATGTTTCCGCCGATCTCCTTAAGCATCCCGCCAACGGATATGGTAGGATCAAGGTCTGCGGCGAGAAGGATATCGGTTATCATGGATGTAGTGGTTGTCTTGCCATGGGTCCCCGCTACCGCAACCGACACCTCGTAATTCTTCATTATCTGCCCAAGGAGCTGGGCCCTTGTGAGCATGGGGATGCCCCGCCTTACGGCCTCGGCATACTCCTCGTTGTCCTTCCTGATAGCTGCCGTGTATACAACAAGCTCTATATCATCGCTTATATTTCCCGCTTCCTGCCCGTAATATACCCTAATGCCCTTGTTCTCAAGGATCTGTGTAAGCTCGGAAGGCGCCCTGTCAGAACCCGATACCTTAAAACCGCGGTCAAGCAGGATTTCTGCCAGACCGCTCATGCTTATTCCGCCTATGCCTATAAAATGCACCCTGCTCGGGGTGTCATAATCTATACTGTACAATCTTATTTACCACCTGTTCTATATTTTGGGTAAGATTTCCTTGCCTTCCCCCTTGGGTAAGATTTCCTTGCCTTCCCACTCGGT
>DPZM01000234.1 GCA_003535955.1 Lachnospiraceae bacterium
AGCTCCTTGAGGAGCTGTGGAAGGATAAGAGGCCGCTCAGGCTGATGGGGATCGCATTGACTGACCTTTCCGACGGAAGCGAGCCCGTCCAGATGACCATGTTTCGGGAAGAAGAGCAGTTAAACAGGGAAAAAGGGCAGAAGCTTGATAGGGCAGTCGATTCCCTGCGTGATAAGTACGGGTCCGGCATCATAACCCGCGGAAGCCTTATGAAGCTGGATATCAAAGTAGGAAGAAAAAACGAAAGGTAAATACCATGAAGAAATCAATCATATCCGGATTGTTAATGATCGCAGTAATTATTGGAGGTTGTGGCAGCACGGGCAATGATAAAGACAAAGAGCCGGGTGAACCGGTAATTCCAATGAATTAAAGAGATCACTTTTAACCGGGCATGTATCCTTGCCGGTGAGCTTGCCGGGCTGAAAGGTGAGACCTACGCCGCAGGCGATATATTTGAGTTTGATTTTGCATTTTAAGTCACGTTAGATGCGGTTTTATGAGACAGAGAACCGTCCCCTGTCTCCTGGAAAGGAAACCATGAAATGTGTACTCGGAATACCTGTGATATGAGGAGGGTTTCGGATGAAAAAAGAGATTAGGATAATAAAGAGAATCACTGCATTTTGTTTGTGTTTTGCAATTACCATAAGCGGAGGTTTATTTAATATAGGTTTGCGACAGGTACAGGCAGGTGTTGTAAGAGCAGAAGATACTGTAAAAGTAAGTAATCTGGCTCTTGTAAATGACAGAAGCAGAATAAGGGCTGTTCCATATGTGACCTATGAGATGAATGGCATATCATATGATAGCAGAAAGACCGATACAAACTTAAATATGCTTATGTGGAGATCTTTGGGTACGTCCGCAAGAACAAAGGTGGCGGATCATATGTTTGCCCCGATCATTCCGGTTCTGCCGTGCGGCCCAAGAAATCCCGTATATCTGACACGTACGTTTGGCTCGTTTGGCGCTGAGGAGATAAAGGATTGGTATTATGAGCAGACAGGCTGGAAAAGAGCATGGCAGTATTGCCGTGACAAGGTTGAAAATAAATACTGTAGTGAACTTGAGCCATATTACAGTGATAAGGCTTATGCGGAAATATTAAAGGATTTGACATATGAGGATATTCCGGGTTCGGGATTTTACGAGGTTGTCAATTCCGAGGCTCCTTATGCAAAGGAATGGCAGGATAAGTTCAAAAGCATAGAATTCTTTATGGAAACAGGTAAGGAGAATTATGATGCGGTTATAGTTATCAGGAATCAATGCCGTGAGGCATCCGTAAAGGCCATTACTGGATGGACAATTCAGCAAATGCAGAGTATGGTATGCGGTCTTGTCAGGCCGACCCTTAATATGTCAACCGGCAGTTGGGGAACTTCTGAGGCGACAGGATTATATACTAATTTTTGGACACTTATCAATGAGACAAGGGCATGCTATAACCTGATAAGATATTATTTTGGTCTGGATTATAATAATGAGACGATGACTGATGAGATATACGGATCAGCCGGGATTTCGGCAACTACGCCTAAGGATGCCGCGCAGATGATTAACAGCGTAGGACAATTAGCTGAGTATGACTACAGGCTGGCCGATTTTTGCTATAAAAGGGCTAAAGAGAACCGCGAGGAATGCGAGCATACCTGGCAGCCTATATATGAAAGGATGATGCGTGAGAAGGGCAAATGGGATGAAGAAGCTCAAAAACTTGTAGAAAAAAGCAAAGCAATAGATAAAAAGCTTGACGATATCAATGAGTCCGGCAAGACGGATTTAAAGATAATCCCCGCAATGTCAGCAGTGATTGAAGCTTATCCCGGTCCTGCTCCCGAAAAAGGGGAAAATGAGGCAGATGAAGCATATCTGATTCGTTGGAATAAGTGGAAGGAAGCCTTTGATACATGGAATACAAATGTAAAGGAAGCATCCGAACATCAGTGCAGCGTGATCGATAAAGATATGGCGGATTGGAAAAGAAATGCTGCAGAATGCAGGGCTGAAGCAGTTGAAGAATATGGCCTTGAAGAATCGGATGAAATAAGAGGATATTTCAGTGAACCTGAAGGCAGTGAATTCTACTCTATATATGTGTCGGGATATATGCTTGAATATGCTCCCGAAGAACAGACTACAGTGGAAGAACTGAAATGGATCGAACAGGATTCCGAAAGGGTAAACAGTTATTACAATGAGCTTATCGGTAAGCAGGAGACGCTGATAAGCACTGCTGACAGTATTGTAGATGATAGTCTGACTGAATGGTCTTATATCCGTATAAAGTATGATACATTGAATTATTACGTAAGTGAGGCAATAAAGCTTGGAGCAACACAATTTGTATATGCAGATATGAATGAGAAGGAAAGAGAAGCAAAGGAAGTGATTAATGACATTAAGACCCTTACTGCATATGTTAACACTAATTCAATTACCGAACTGAATAACAAAATTGATAAGATAAACACAAATCTGGAAGTAACAAAGACTAATAATAAAACCTATAAAGCTGAGCTTCAGCGTACTTATAATGAATATCTTGACAACGTATACGAATACATGAACGCATGGAACGCATATATTTCGCTTGACAGCGAGCAGAAGCAGTTCGTGCATGCACTTCCCTCATATGTGAAGAACCAGACAGCCATGAAGGTTGGTCCTGATTCGTATATGCTTACCGTTTATTCGGACAGCGAATTATATAAGCTTATTCATGATCAGAATATGGACGATATGAATGAGTACTACAAAAAGGTATCCGCGGCCACCAGAGAGTATTATGAGATTCTGAATCCGTACTTGGATATTTATGATGAATATAATGAGGCCAGAAATGCACTGATGGAAGTAGTTCACAGAGAGGAGGAAATGCTTGACGGATATTGTGCGTCCTATTTCAAGGGCAGGGCATGGAGTGCTGATGAAAGAGATAGTGATGAGCTGTACGGGGAATATGAGGAATATCTTAATAGGTATGGTATAGACACGAGCGGATGGATAGATTATTCGGAATTAAAAGAAGAATATGGGCAGAAAGATCCTGAGCTTACAGAGGATGATAAGAGGATCGGGGAGACATTAAGGGTGATAGTGGAGGATCTGCACGGAGACGGTTCATATCACAGAGAGATCCTTGAACGATTTGAGTATCTTAAAAGGCAGGAGCCTGTTATCAGGAGAAAGATAAAAAGGGGGGCAGATTGGGGAGAAGAAATATATCCCGTTTACCTCAAGCCGATAGATGATATACTTTGGGGCGTGTTGGTTAAGATGCCCGGATATTCCATTACGCTTGATACTATACGTGCGGGATACGCTGATGAGATCTGTATCCAGGATGAAATGGCAACGTGGCCTGATAATAACGGGCATTACGGTCTTACCGCAAGGCTTTATGATTTATACTTAAGAGTCAATGAGGACAATGATTACTATATCCCGGTTGACCATATTTCGAAAAAAGGCAACTTTAACAATATTAGCAATGACAGTTACGGAGACGAAACCGGTGCAGATGCTGAATCATATTTCGATGTTGAACTGGGAGTCAGTAAAACCGCGCTTTTAGGAGTTGAAGTTTATCCGGAAAACGCCACATATAAGGATATAGTCTGGACGAGTGAAGATGAGGCTGTGGTAACAGTAGATAATTATGGGCAGATTAAAGGGATTAAGCCCGGAAATGCTGTTATAAAGGCTTTTTCCGCTGACACGCCATCTGAACCTCAGTATGATGAAGAGGGGGGAATAACAGGCTATCAATGTGATTCCTCATATTGTGTCGAATTCAATGTAAAGATTACGGAGAACAGTTCGATTCAGGATGACGATATAGATAATCCTTATGATCATGGGGATGTACAAGATGAGGACTGGCCGGATGATAATATTATTCCTCATGGTATCTGGTGTGGCGGGATATGTGATAAGGAGTACACAGGAAGCAAGGTGGCACAATCATTCCGTGTTTATGACGGGGAAAAATTGCTTAATGAAAAGGTTGATTATACTGTTTCGTATAAGAACAATATAAATGTATATACGATCGCGAAGGACGAACCGGGATTTGATCCAAAGAAGGCTCCTTCGGTAACCGTAACAGGAAAGGGTAATTACGATAGTAAGGAAACCGTATACTTTAAGATCCTACCGCCCAATATTTCCGGCGAGTATTTCAGTGCCGATGATATGACACTTGCAGAAACGGGAAAGAAGCAGACGATCAAGCCGGTGCTGTATTGGAAGGACAAAGCATTAAAGAACAAGACGGATTATACATTCAATATATATGCCGCAAGTGATACGGAGTTCAAAATTCCTCTTGGACAGGCCGTGACTGATATAGGAGACTATGTGTTACGATTCAGCGGAAGCGGTAACTTTACGGGAACAAGGGATATAAAACTTAAGCTGACATCTGAAGGTACTCTTGTAAGCAAGATGACAATTAAGAAGATATCGGCAGCCGTGTGGACAGGAGCCCCCATAACTCCCGAGCCTGAGGTGCTCGACGGAAAGATACCTCTGGAGAAAGGCAAGCACTACTCCTTGTCCTATGCGTCAAATGTTGATCCGGGGACAGGTTATGTGATAATAACAGGAAACCCTGAAAACGGTTATGCCGGAAGCAGGAGAGTGTCCTTTAAGATCACAGCGCCTAAGTCTTCAAAGGCAGGAGCATATGATATCAGTGAGGCTAAGGATACCGACAATAGGATTAATACAGATTATAATAAAACAGTCCCGTTCATGAAGGGCGGATCAAAGCCTGTTATAACAGTTACATTTAAGACCGGAGATGGTAAGGTTAAAAAGCTTGTTGAAGGACGCGACTACAGGGTTTCATATAAGAATAACAAGGCTTATGGCGGAGGCAGGACACCGATTGCGGTAGTGAGCGGAACGGGCAACTTCAAGGGAAAGAGAGAGCTGCCGTTTGTAATAGAAGAAAAGCCTCTAGATAATGTCGTATTACTGGCAGATGATAAGCCATTTAAGAATAAGGCCAACAGCTATACAACCAAGGTAACCCTTACGGATGAGGACGAGAAGAACCTGTCATCGGGAAAGGATTACGAGAAGGATATCAAATATACCTACGTGGAAGACACAGTAGTAACTGTTAACGGAGCTGACTTAACAAGAAAGAAGGGAGAGGCTG
>DPZM01000088.1 GCA_003535955.1 Lachnospiraceae bacterium
CTTGATGAAGAGGTTGATACCGGTAAGATCAGTATCGGCTGTAAGGTTAAGATCAGGGATATGGAATATAAGGAAGATCTTGAATATAAGATCGTAGGTTCAACAGAGGCTGATTCCCTTAAGGGTAAGATCAGTAACGAATCACCCGTAGGCAAGGCCCTTATCGGTGCCAAGAAGGGACAGACCGTAACTGTTGAGACCCAGGCAGGGGACCTTAAGTATAAGGTTCTTCAGATAATAAGGCCCGGGGATAAGGATTATTAACCCGTAGAAAGAGAAAGAGTTAAAATATGAAGAACGATCAGAATACTGAACAGCAGCAGGATATAGGGCAGCTCCTTAAGGTAAGGCGCGACAAGCTTGCCGACCTTCAGGCAGCAGGCAAGGATCCTTTTATCATAACAAAATACGACCAGACCCATCATTCGGTCGATGCGAAGGCTGAATATGAGGAGCTTGAGGCTAAGCTTATAGGTGACCGTGCACCGGTTGATGTATCGGGCCTTGATGAGGCTGCCGCAAGGGAAGCAAAGAAGGCCGATTATAATGAAAAGCGTGCTATAATGGATGCTTCTCCCATAAATGTGAGCATAGCAGGCCGAATCATGAGCAAGCGTATCATGGGTAAGGCAGCATTCTGCAATGTCCAGGATAAGCCCGGAAACATTCAGGTATATGTGGCAAGGGATGCTGTAGGTGAAGAGTCTTATGCTGATTTCAAGAAGTATGATATAGGTGATATCGTAGGTATCAAGGGTTATGTGTTCAGGACAATGACGGGTGAGATATCAGTCCATGCGGAATCGATAGTATTGCTATCTAAGTCCATTCAGATACTGCCGGAGAAATTCCATGGAATGACCAATACAGACCTAAGATTCAGGCAGAGATATGTTGATCTAATAATGAATCCGGAAGTCAAGGAGACATTTGTAAAGAGATCACGTATTATTTCAACTATAAGAAACTATCTTGATTCGCAGGGATTCATGGAAGTAGAGACGCCCATGCTTGTAGCAAATGCGGGCGGTGCGGCTGCAAGGCCTTTTGAGACTCACTTTAACGCACTCGACGAGGACCTTAAGCTCCGTATATCACTTGAGCTCTATCTTAAGAGACTTATAGTCGGCGGACTTGAGAGGGTGTATGAGATAGGCCGCGTGTTCAGGAATGAGGGCCTTGATACAAGGCACAACCCCGAATTCACGCTGATGGAACTCTATCAGGCATACACAGATTACAATGGAATGATGGATTTGACTGAGAACATGTTCAGGCATGTGGCTCAGGAGGTTCTTGGAACAACGAAATTCAAATACGGTGATATTGAGCTTGACTTTGGCAAGCCTTTTGAGCGTATTACCATGATAGATGCAATTAAGAAATACGCGGGGATCGATTTTGATCAGGTTCCCGATACCGAGGCAGCAAAGAAGCTTGCCGATGAGAAGGATATCCACTACGAGCCTTATCATAAGAAGGGCGATATAATAAATCTCTTCTTTGAGGAGTATGTTGAGGAAAATCTGGTACAGCCTACATTCGTAATGGATCATCCGGTTGAGATAAGCCCTCTTACCAAGAGGAAGCCCGACAGACCGGACCTTGTTGAGAGGTTCGAGCTCTTCATAAATACATGGGAGATGTGCAACGCCTATTCAGAGCTTAACGATCCGATCGATCAGAGGGAGCGCTTTAAGGCTCAGGATGCTGCTGCGGCAGCAGGCGATGAGGAAGCAAACCATACAGATGAGGATTTCCTTAATGCGCTCGAGATAGGTATGCCGCCCACAGGTGGTATCGGATATGGGATCGACCGGCTCACGATGCTTCTTACTAACAGCCAGAGTATAAGAGAAGTTTTATTCTTCCCGACGCTTAGAAGTATAAAGAAGTAGATTAAAAATATATGGATTTTGTTCCGACGCTAAAAAGCCAAAACTGACAGATGGACTTATAGAAATCCACCCTTGTCCATAGAGGTACAAATCAGTCCATCCTGTAACTCAAGTTTACGGCAACCAACATGGACTTCAATGGACTCAGACGGACCAGTATGGACAGTTCCCTGAAAAAATGACGCGCTCTATGGATTGTGTCAAAGTGTGTCAAAGAGCATTTTTCGATTGAAAAAAGTCGAAAACGGGAACAAAAACAACTGAAAATAATCGATACAAAACTGTTCAAGAGGAACAGCGAAATACTTTAAAGACACTTACGTTTCGTAGGAATACGATCGTGGGTGTTTTTTTGTTTATCTGCTTAGGGAAAAATTTTCAAACAATTTGATAACGGAGGTAACACATGGTCAGAAAGTCGAGAGGTCCGGATCATATCCGGGAACATATCGAGAAGCGCGGCTACAAACATAATTACGTGCTTTATGGTGCAGGGGCTTACTATTACGACCTGCCCTACTGGACCTTTGTGCATCTGGCAAAAGATGCAGGTGCGACAGTGGACTTACACAGAATGGCTGTTGCGGACACATTGGCAATAGACAGGTATCTGGATGAGAACTGTCTTTTAGAACCCGAGACTCCTAAAAGAAAGGAAAGCGTGAGAGAAATGAAGAAGAGAAATAAGGATGTTGAGAAGATCAAGAGATTAGTAGCAGAAGGCTCCAAGAGATGGGTGCGTTATGACGAGGGTGCGCTCCTTTATTCCGTTGGAATCCATACGTTCCAGAAACTTGCGCGGGACGCAAAAGCATGCTACAAGGTGAGCGGCGTAACTCTCATCGACACTCAGAAATTGGATAGGTTTATCGAGGCTTTTGAAATGGAGGATGATGATTGATGTGTAAAGTGATCAGTATTTCAAATCAGAAAGGCGGGGTGGCTTATGGAAAGTAAGTAATTATGGAAAGTAAAGTCCCAAACCATTGAGATTTGTTGACTTGGGACTTATATTTCTTTCCATAATCTCAGGAACCCTTATAAGGATTTCAGCCAGTCGAGAAGGTTCTTATCCGTTTTCCATTCGGGGAGTTTATCTTCCGTCGGACTTTTGTAAGCTTCGAGTAATGCCTTGCGCTTCAT
>DPZM01000307.1:0-6450 GCA_003535955.1 Lachnospiraceae bacterium
CCCGAAAGGAATGAATTTGATCTGTTCGCTTCCATGAATCCGGCCAAAGAGGTGGGAGGAGATTTCTATGATTTCTTTATGATAGATGATGATCACCTTGGGCTTGTTATGGCCGATGTTTCCGGTAAGGGTGTTCCGGCGGCATTGTTCATGGTGATCGCCAAGACTCTTATCAAGAACAGGGCTCTGTCCGGAAATTATTCGGGTCCAGGGGAAGTGCTTGCGGATGCCAACAACCAATTGTGTGAAGGCAATGAAGCAGAGCTCTTTGTAACGGTCTGGTTCGGTATACTGACACTTTCCACCGGCCATGTTATATTCGCAAGCGGTGGTCATGAGTATCCCGCATTTTATCGCCTTGAAGAGGGCTTCAGGATAGAGAAGGATAAGCACGGAATGCCCCTTGCGACCATGGAAGGACTTAAGTTCAGGGAGACCGAGACCGATCTTAAACCGGGAGAGCGTCTGTTCCTGTATACGGATGGTGTTACTGAGGCAACCAATAGTGAACAGGAGCTGTTTGGGGAAAAGCGTATGATAGAATCTCTTCAGAGACACTCGAAAGACAGCATCGAGGATATGCTTTTAAATGTCAGGAAGGATATTGATGCCTTTGTGGGAGACGCGCCTCAGTTCGATGATCTGACGATGCTCGGGATCGTGTATAAAGGAGTCTGAAATCCGTGAGGAAGAAGATATTTCGTGTAATAATAATGACGCTGGGTGCCGTGCTTCTTGTGATAGGACTGATACTGCTCATCCAGATGAGCATGATGCGGAGCAGTATCATAGAAGTGAGCAAGAAGGCCGGCAGCCGGGTAGAAGAAATGTCCAAGGAGGCCATGAGCATTCAGGCCAAGGAGCTTCTTAGCGAATCATCTGTTGGAAGAGCCGGGATCGCTGACAGGGAATTCTCCGAATTTTTAAAAGCGATAGATTTAATCGCCGACAGTGCCGAGGATATTTATCTTTTTAAGGATAGATACGGGATAAACGAATTCAGGCAGTATGATGAGGCTGACATGGGAGAGATTGTTGTCTATACGGCATATGGGAAGGATGTTGACCCGGAAGATGAGAGTATAAAAAATGAAGTGGACCTGATAAGCAATATGCAGGGGATCATGATGGCCGTAAACGAGTCAACCGATTCAATGGTTTCGGATTATTTTGCCACTGAATCCGGAATATTCCTGTGTGCGGAGGCTGTATCCGAATACAATGTTTCAAAAAACGGGGAGCCTTTGTTTTTTGAGGCCAGGGAACGTCCCTGGTATATTGAGGCAGTCAGGGAAGGTAAGCCGGTCTTTACTTCGATAATCAGCGATGCCGATACCGGTAAACAGGCATTGACATGTGGGATCCCGGTCTATACGGACGGTGTGCTCAGGGGAGTAGCGGGTGCCGGTCTTTATCTTGATACCATACGTGAAGATGTAGATAACTTTCATGTGGGAGAGAAGGGTTACGCATGCATTATAAACAATCACGGGCAGATACTTTTTTCGGGAAGCAGCAAGGGAGAATTATCCGTCTCCGAGGATATGCAGGCAGACTTAAGGGAGAGTCCCAATGCCGAGCTTAAAGCTCTGGCTCTGGATGCCGTTTCGGGTAAAGCGGGTGTGAGTGTTATCGATCTTGACGGACAGGAGTATTATGTGGCCTATGCCCCCATGGAAACGGTCGGATGGTCCTATCTGACCGTTCTTCCTGAACGGGAAGTATCAGAGCCTTCAAGAAATCTTGTATCCGAATTATTCAGATCCAATATGGAACAGCGCGATTTCGTAAGGAGTTCTATTTTCAGATCGGTTGTATATACGGTGGTCCTTCTTCTGGTGGTCGCTTTGTCTGTGGCTTTTATATCCAAAAAATTCGCCGAAAGACTTGCGGCTCCCATTGTCATGCTTACGAAGGATGTAAGCGCTCTTGAGGGTGATACCCTCGATTTTTCCTGGGATATAGATACGGGGGATGAGGTGCAGACCCTGGCCAAGTCATTTGAATCCATGACAGGCCGGATGAAACAGTATATCAGGGATATAACTGCCATCACAGCCGAGAAAGAGAGGATAGGAGCCGAGCTTTCAGTAGCCACACATATCCAGGCGTCTATGCTCCCATCGGTTTTTCCGCCATTTCCGGACAGAAAGGAATTCGAACTGTACGCCAAGATGGATCCGGCCAAAGAGGTGGGCGGCGATTTTTATGATTTTTTCATGGTTGATGATGACCATATAGCACTGGTTATTGCCGATGTTTCCGGCAAGGGAGTTCCGGCAGCCCTCTTTATGGTGATAGCCAAAACTCTCATAAAGAATTACTCAAAGTCGGGAACGAGTGTGGAAGACATTTTTATAAAGACCAGTGACCAGTTGTGCGAAGGAAACGGAGAGGGCTTGTTTGTCACCGCATGGATAGGGATCATCGATCTTAATACAGGGGTTATGACCTATTGCGATGCGGGACATGAATATCCATACGTGATCCATGCTGACGGAAGTATAGAGATACTGAAACCACAGAAGAAGAAATTACCGCTTGCCGCGATGGCGGGAATACAGTATATTTCGAATGAGATAACCCTTAAGAAGGGGGACTGCCTGCTTCTGTATACTGACGGAGTACTTGAGGCCACCGATGCGGATAACAGGCTTTACGGTCCTGAGCGCCTTGAGGCGGTTCTGTCCGATAAGTGGACGGATGACACAAAGACCCTGCTTAAGGATATACGGGCGGACGTGGATGATTTTGTTGCCGGTGCCCCCCAGTTTGACGATCTTACGATGCTTGCCTTCAGACTGCATAAATTAACGGGCGAGGACGGATCTTAAAGTTGTATAGAAGGGAAGTATGATATGGCACTTGACGGAATAGTGATAGCCGCTCTTTTGAGCGAGTTAAGAGAGAAGATACTCGGAAGCAGGATATATAAGATAGCGCAGCCTGAAAACGATGAGATAATGCTTACGCTGAAGGCAGCAAAGGGCCAGTATCGTCTGCTCATTTCAGCAGATGCATCACTGCCTTTTTTATATCTTACGGACGTTAACAAGCAATCGCCCATGGCGGCACCGGGCTTTTGCATGCTGCTTAGAAAACATATACAGAACGGCAGGATAAGCGCGATAAGGCAGCCGTCTTTGGAACGTATCCTTATGTTCGATATAGACCATTTGAACGAGATGGGTGATATGTGTAGAAAGACCCTTGTTGTCGAGATCATGGGAAAGCATTCGAACATCATTTTTCTGGATGATAAGGATATGGTAATTGACAGTATAAAACACATATCCTCGGCGGTAAGTTCGGTGCGGGAAGTCCTTCCCGGGCGTTCCTATTTTATACCCAATACACTGGACAAGAAGGATCCCCTGAATATATCTTTGGATAGCTTTGGAGAGACTATAGCCAAAAAACCCATGCAGCTTGCAAAGGCTATATATACGTCCTTTACCGGTTTTTCACCCCAGTTGGCCCAGGAACTGATATACAGGAGCGGGCTTGATCCCGACAAAAGCGCTAATGCATTAAGTGCTGAAGAGATGCGGCACCTTTACAACAACTTTATCTGGCTCATGGATGGTGTGAAGGCAGGTGACTTTGCTCCGAACATGATCCTTAAGGACTCATTGCCTGTCGATTTTTCGGCCATTGAACTTAAAGGATACGGAGACCTTACACCTGAAAAGAATGACTCCATGTCGTATATACTTGAGAATTTCTATGCGAAAAGGAATGTATATACAAAGATACGACAGAAATCGGCAGACCTTCGCAGGATCGTCGCTACGGCTCTTGAAAGGAATGTAAAAAAGTATGACCTTCAGCTTAAACAGCTTAAGGATACGGAGAAGAAAGAAAAATACAGGATCTACGGCGAGCTGCTTAATACCTACGGATACGGAGCAAAACCCGGAGCCCGGTCCCTTGAAGCGGATAATTACTATACCGGGGAGAAGATCACTATACCTCTTGATCCCGATCTTACCGCATCGGAAAATGCAAAAAAGTATTTTGACAGATACGGAAAGCTTAAAAGAACCGAGGAGGCGCTTAGTGTGCAGACCAAGGAAACAAAGGAGGAGATAGATCATCTTGAATCCATACAGGCGTCGCTTGATATAGCTCTTTTGGAAAATGACCTCACCGAGATACGGCAGGAGCTTGTCGAAGCCGGATATATACATAAAAAGGGTAAGGATAAAAAGAAGGAATATAAAAGCAAACCCTTTCATTATATAAACTCTGACGGTTTCCATATCTATGTCGGGAAAAACAACTTCCAAAACGATTATCTGACATTTAAACTGGCATCAGGATCGGACTGGTGGTTTCATGCAAAAAAGATACCGGGATCACACGTTCTGGTAAAGTCGGACGGACGGGAACTTACCGATAAAACATTTGAGGAGGCAGGGGCTCTTGCGGCTTATTATTCCAAAGGCCGGGAACAGGACAAGGTTGAAATAGACTATGTTCAGAAAAAGGAGGTTAAAAAACCTGCGGGGGCCAAGCCCGGTTTTGTTGTCTACTACACCAATTATTCTCTTGTGGCTTCACCCTCGATTGACGGGCTTACCCTGTGTTCTTTTTCTTGACGCGAATTGTGGCTTGGAATATAATGTAATCTGTATGCGAATGTGATGGAATGCCATCCCAATTTTAGGAGAATCGAAATGATAAAGAGTATGACGGGATTCGGACGGGCCGAATTTTGTGATGAGAAGCGAAAGATCACAGTTGAGGTAAAGTCCGTAAACCACCGTTATCTTGATGTGAACATCAAGATGCCCAAGAAGATCGGATTCTTTGAAACCTCTATCCGCGGTATCCTTAAAGAATACATGCAGAGAGGCAAGGTAGACCTTTATATAACCTATGAGGATTATACCGAAGACAATGTCAGCCTGAAATACAACAGGGAGATGGCAAGGTCATACTTAAGCTATCTGAATGAAATGAGCGATGAATTCAGTCTTGAGAATGATGTAAGGGTTTCCGCTCTGTCAAGGTATCCGGAAGTCTTTACCCTTGAGGAACAGGAGGTTGACGAAGAGGAACTGTGGAAAGAACTCGAAGGAGTGGTCCGCAGGGCCTGTGAAGCATTTGTCAAGTCAAGGCTTACCGAGGGCGACAATCTTAAGAAGGACCTTCTTGATAAGCTTGAAGGTATGCTTAAGTATGTGGACGATATTGAGAAACGGGCCCCCGCCATTATTGAAGAATACAGGAAGAAAATGTATGACCGTGTTCACGACATGCTTAATGATGCATCCATAGATGAGAGCCGTATCCTTACTGAGGTGACTCTGTATGCAGACAGGGTGTGTGTGGATGAGGAGATAGTAAGGCTTAAGAGTCATATAAAGGGTACGGAAGATACTCTTTTATCAGGCGGAAGCGTGGGCCGCAAGCTTGATTTTATAGCTCAGGAAATGAACCGTGAGGCCAATACGATCCTTTCTAAGTCAACAGATCTGTCAACATCCAATGTGGCCATAGATCTTAAGACTGATATTGAGAAGGTGCGCGAGCAGATCCAGAACATAGAGTAATATTTTTTAATATTCCGAGTGTATTAACAAAACAGGTAAAATATATGAGAAAAGGTATACTGTTGATCATTTCCGGGTTTGCCGGATCGGGCAAAGGAACCATAGTTAAAGAACTGATCAGAAGATATGACAATTATGCCCTGTCTGTATCCGCAACAACCAGGGCCCCGAGACCGGGCGAGGTTGACGGAAGGGAGTATTTCTTCAAGACCAGGGATGAATTCGAGAAGATGATCGCCGCGGATGAATTCCTTGAGCATGCGGAGTATGTGGGTAATTACTACGGAACTCCCAGGCAGTATGTGGATGATATGCTGAACAAGGGGAAAGACGTGATCCTTGAGATCGAGATGCAGGGAGCCTTCCTGGTAAAAGAGAAGTGCCCCGAGGCGGCCCTGATGTTTGTTATGCCCCCGAGTGCCGGTGAGGTTTATAACCGCCTTAAGAAACGGGGGACCGAGAGCGAAGAAGTCATAATGAAACGGATGAGACGGGGAGCCGAAGAATCAAGGGAGATCGGAAAATATGATTTTCTTATAATAAACGACGACCTTGGGGAATGCATCGGGGAAGTGCATAATACGGTCAGATGCGCCAAACATGCCGCATCCAGGAACTCAGATACGATAGATACGATAATAAAAGAGTTTGATGAATTTTTAAATAATAAGGAGGAAGGATAAATGTTACATCCGTCATACAGCGACCTTATGAAGGTGGTAAACAGTGAAGTGGAGGAAGGCGAGCAGCCTGTTGTCAACAGCCGCTATTCGATAGTAATGGCTACGAGCAAGCGGGCAAGACAGCTTATTGACGGTGCACCGACTCCTGTCCGGGATGCAGAGGATAAGAAACCTCTCTCCGTGGCCATAGAAGAACTTAATACGGGAGT
>DPZM01000307.1:6573-7292 GCA_003535955.1 Lachnospiraceae bacterium
CTTGTTGATTCCGAAAACATGCTCGGAACGCTCAGAGAGAGAGGGTACGATTTTACGGATGACGAAGAAGAAGCAGACGTTTTCATCGTTAATTCCTGTTGCTTCATCGGTGATGCCAAGGAGGAGAGCATCAATACCATAATCCGGTTGGGAGAATTAAGGACCGATCCCTTGAAAAAGTGCAGGGCCCTGATCGTAACAGGGTGTCTGGCGCAGAGATATGCTGATGAAATAAGGGAAGAAATGCCTGAAGTGGATGCCTGTATAGGGACAACGGCCTATGACAGGATAGCATCTGCACTTGACAGGGTTTTTAAGGGTGAATACGTTAAGGACCTTGATGATATAGACCGTCCGATAGAACCCGGTGTGAACCGTGTACTGACTACCGGAGGGTATTATTCATATCTTAAGATTGCGGAAGGCTGCAACAAATTATGCACGTATTGTATCATTCCGAAACTGCGGGGACATTACAGGTCAGTTCCCATGGAACTTCTTGTAAATGAAGCAAAGAGGCTTGCAGGGAAAGGAGTGAAGGAACTCATTCTGGTAGCTCAGGAGACGACACTGTACGGTCTTGACATATACGGCAGGAAGAGCCTGCCGCAGCTTCTTAAGAAGCTGTGCAGGATAGACGGGATCAGCTGGATACGTCTTTTATACTGTTATCCCGAGGAGATAACGGATGAGCTCATAAGTGTGATAAAGAAAGAGCC
>DPZM01000271.1:0-11637 GCA_003535955.1 Lachnospiraceae bacterium
TCTTCATCCGGATCCTTGTCGATCTCAAGAAGCCATTCCTCACCGGAAGGCTTCTCGATGAGGACTTCGAGGTATTCATCCTGCACTAAATACTGGTAATCAAAAATGTCGTCCATCTCCTGATCGTTAATCCTGACCAGGAGATCGCCGACTTCGATCTCCATTTCTTCTGCTATGCTGCCCGGAATGATCCGGGCGATCTTGTGTTTCTTCATACAGATGTTATTTAGTCTCTACTCCGTTCCGCATCGTACATAATACACGAACATAAATTGAAATGTTCATTCTATTTATAACAATACATCAATAAACATCAATTCACTCCGGTAGATCCAAAACCGCCCCTTGCTGCTCCTGCATCATTGGCCTCAACCTCGACGAAATCGATCATCGGCTGGTGCTTTATGATGCGGAACTGGCAGACACGGTCGTTGACACGGATCTGGGTATCGCGGATTGCATATACCGGCATCATGAGGACATCCTTACTGCTTGTCTTGCCGTAGGATTCATCGACAACGCCCACGCTGTTGGTCTGGATTATGCCGAAGTTCTTAAAGGTTGAAGACCTCGGAGCTATTAGCAGTTCATAACCGTCCGGAAGGCACATGGAAACACCCAGGTTAATAAGGTGGAAGTCACCCTTCTTAAGGTCTATATCTTCGGCAGAACGAAGATCTATCCAGTCGGACTTGCCTTCTATATAAGTAAGCTTATCTATTTTATCGGATAAGTAGGTTATCTTTATTGTTTCTCTCATATGATTCTCCTTTTTCCTCATATGTCACCTTCGGTGACATCTTCCCCCAAACGGGGAAGACTAGTTGTAGTAGTCGGGGCAATGGATCACCGGTTCCAAAGGATCCTCACTCTTTAAGGTTGCCTGAACATCTATAACCTTCTGGTTGCTGCTGCCCTTCCACAAAAGCTTTACATCCTTAAGCCCGGCCACGAATTCGCCATCCACCAGAACATCAACATATTTCACGATGGGGAAGTCATATACTTCCTTCCACAGATATCCGGTATAGAGCCATATTGTCTTGTTGGGATATTTCTCCTTGATCTCCCTGGCAAGTTCAAGAACATCATACCTGTTGGCCCGATGAAGGGGATCCCCGCCCGAAAAGGTGATTCCCGAAATATAGTCCTTGTCCAGTTCATCATATATCTCCTGCCTGGCCTTGTCATCAAACGGAAGTCCTCCGTCCGGATCCCACGTCGAGGGATTGTGACACTCCTTACAGCAATGATCACACCCTGCCACCCATAACACAACCCTGAGTCCGTCGCCATTGAGCATATCGTCCTTAGTTATATTGTGGTACCTCATACCTGCATGTACCCCCACATTTTAGTTTTATGCATAATTCAAGCCACTACAAAGATTCATTATAATACAACATCCAGGATTTGTCATCTGTTTTATACAATATATTGAAGGTGTGGAGTTTCCCGGTACTGTATATAGTGCTTTGGTACTTTTTGATAAAATTGCTGTTTTTTCACCCTTGTATATGATAAAATGTAAGCAAAGGTCACAGGAGACCGAAAAGCAGCAATAAACAGAAAAAAGAAAACAGGGGGAAATGCGTATGGTAAATAACTCGACAATCGAAAATAGGACCAAGGATAAAAGAAACAAGAAATCCGGTGGTGTAGGAATCCAGTTCAAAATGCTGGCAGTGATCCTTCCCACTGTTATCCTGTCAATGATCATTATGGCGCTTGTGCTGACCACACGCAGCGGTAATGAGATAAACGATCTTACAGAGCAGTATATGAAAGCTACTCTTAAGGAAAACATTAATGATGTCAATTCACAGCTTGACGGAATAAGACATATCGCCGAAGCCTTATCAAAGGAATTATCCATTTCATATAAATACACCGAGATAACTGATTATGCAACCCTTTTCCAGAGCATGCTTGATGATAATGATCTTGCAAGCGGTGCCGGAATATGGTTTGAACCATATGTATACGATGAATCACAGGAATATTACGGTCCGTACTGGTATAAGGACGGTGGTTCGTATGTTGAAGACTGGGAATACTCAAATGCCGAATATGACTATTTTTCTCAGGAATACTATCTGAACGCCAAGAAGTTAACCACAGTAAAAGGCGTTATAACCGATCCTTACTACGATCCTTCGAGCAATACCGTAATGTCAACCTGCTCTGTTCCTATCTTCGACAACGAGAGCGGTAAGTATATCGGATGTATTACCTGCGATATCACGCTTGATACCGTTCAGCAGACCCTCTCTCAGGTTAAGATCTCCAATGACGGAGCCCTTCTCCTTACCGATTCTGCCGGCACTTATATCTATAAAAGTACCGATCTTCAAGCTGCCGCAAATGCAGTTACCCTCGCAAGCGATCCTGAAACATCTTCAATAGCATCACAGATAACCTCCGGTGAGAGCGGAATGATCAATTTCAGCGGCAGGAACATGTATTTTGATACCATACCCGAAGTAAACTGGAAGCTCGGAATAGTTGTAGAACAGGCCAAGATAAACCTTCCGGTCCAACGCATGAAACAGTTATCGGGGATCATCCTTATCATAGCCCTTCTGCTATGCACAATATTTATCTTCTGGCAGGCATCCAGTATTGCCAGGGCTATGCGCAAGGTTCAGGTATTCGCAGATGAACTTGCCGGGGGTAACTTTACCATTGACCCCATTGATATAAAACGCAATGATGAAATAGGCCAGATGAGCAAGTCTCTAAATGAAATGTACATGAACAATGCTGATGTTATTCGTAATATACGTCAGGGTTCCAACAGTGTTAATTCTTCATCGAATCAGATAGATGATGTCGCCGAGAGTTTAAGTTCCAAATTCAGCAATGTGCAGAGCTCTATGGTACGTGTTAACGATGCCATGAGTAGTACCGGTGCCGCAACCGAGGAAGTATCGGCATCTGCCAGTGAAGTAAATGAATCGGTTGCAAGGCTTGCCGAGGAAACAAACGCCATAGCAAGAGAAGTCCGCGAAATCAGCAAACGGGCAGCCAAGATCGAACAGGATGGCAAGAGATCATCGGATAATGCCATTGCAATTGCCAATGAAAGGGGACGCGCGCTCAAGGCCGCATCGGAAAAAGCAAGCGTGGTCAGCGAGATCGGAACACTTGCCGATTCCATTTCCGGGATCGCCAACCAGATCAACCTCCTCTCGCTTAATGCGTCGATCGAAGCCGCACGTGCAGGTGAACACGGAAGGGGATTTGCGGTTGTTGCTTCCGAGATCAACAATCTGGCCACCGAAACCAAGGACGCGGTTGATAAGATTCAGGATACCATATCAGCCATCCAGGATGCATTTGTTTCATTAAGCAGGAACTCACAGGAACTGCTTGAATTTGTTCAGAATACAGTTACCCCCGATTACGACAATTTTATTCAGGTTGGGCGTCAGTACGGACAGGATGCGGAGTCCTTCGGCCAATTGACCAAAAAAATATCGGAAATGGTTGAATACATACGTGAATCTATGGAACAGGTAAACCTGGCAGTCGGATCGATCGCCGAGTCAGCTACCGAAACCGCTACATCTTCCTCTCAGGTTACGGAAATAGTAAATGACGTCTCCCATATGGTTTCTGATGTATCCAGTATTGCGCAGGATCAAAAGGGTGTATCCGATTCGCTGTCGGATATCGTAAGCCAGTTCAGGTTATAAAACATAGACCACTCATAATGTTTTTGATTATGAGTGGTCTTTTTATGTGTATGTTGACCGGAAAAAACACCTACATACTCTTTCTCTCAGAGATCTCAGCCATCTTGGCATCGTTAAGCCTGGTGTCTCCATGGACCCTGCTGTAGGACAGGTAGCCGTTCATTCGCTCGATCTTGGTCAGGTTCCTGCTTCCGCACTTGGGACATACATCCATCTCAAGCTCCTGATGACCGCAGTCATCACAGTAAGCAAGGGACATGTTCACTCCCTCATAGAAGCCCATATCCATGGCGCGCCTTATAAGGGTCTTGATCGCTTCAAGGTTATAATCGATCGGATACTTAACATACTGGATCTTACCGCCGTTGCTTAATTCCCAGAACCTGAACTCAAGGTTCTGCTTCTCTATCGGGGTTATATCCTCGGTCACATGACAGTGGAAGGAATTCGATACATACTCCCTGTCGGAAACATTCTCGACTATACCGTATTTCTTACGGAACTGCTTAACCTGAAGACCGCATAAGGACTCAGCCGGCGTACCGTATATTGCATAGAGGTGACCGTCCTCCTCCTTGAATTCATTTATCTTCTTGTTAATATATGTTAAGACCTCAAGGGCAAACTCGCCGTCTTCAACCAGTGACTTACCGTTATATAATTCCTGAAGCTCGTTAAATGCGGTTATTCCGAATGAAGCGGTGGCCGACTTAAGCAGAGGCTTGATCTTATCCGTAAGCTGCAGATGGCCGCCGTAGAAGCCGCCCTCACAATAGGCAAGCGGATTGGTCGATGCACGCATCTCACCAAGGTAAGCGTAGGTCCTCTTGTGAAGTCCCCTGATAAGGTTCAGATAATAATCGAGTACTTCGTAAAAGTCCCTGCTCTCCTGCCGGGACTTGGCAAGGATCATCGGAAGGTGAAGCGAAACAGCACCTATATTGAACCTTCCCACAAATACCGGAACATCCTTGTCATCAGCCGGATGCATTCCGCCCCTCTCGTACCAGGGGGATAAGAAGGCACGACACCCCATCGGGGATATTATCTTGCCATACTGTTTATACATGCTTGCAATATAGCCCTTACCCGTAAGGCTTAACCAGTCGGGATACATTGTCTTGCTTGAGCACTCGACTCCCGCTTCAAACACATCCTCAAGCTCCTTACCCGGGCCGTGAAGATTCTCATCATATAAGAATACGATCTTGGGGAAGAGAACTGGCTTCTTACATTCTGCCTTGCCCTGACCCTTCCGCCTTACATGGAGCATGGTAATGGTGGCCAGCTTGGCGAAACGTCCCGTGCCTGTCCCCGCAGTTACAGTTATAAAAGGATAATCCCCCCTTGAACTTGCAACCGTATTGAACTTATACTCCCAGCCCTGGAAGCCCTGTTCAAAGTCACGCTCAACGTCCTTGTAGGCAACCTCCCTGGCCTTTTCCTCTTCTATTCCAAGATCTGTGTATTTTTTAATATACCTGTCGTAGGATTTCTCCGCATAAGGCTCTAAAATAAGATCAACCGAGGGAACCGTGAAGCCGCCGTACTGCTGGGATGCGGCCGAAAGAACTATATCGCCTATAACATCGAAGCAGGTATCAAGGGCCTTGGGTTCGTTATACCAGATGTTACCCATCTCGAAGCCGCCCTTAAGTACCGTCGCAACATCAAATAGACAGCAGTTCATGGTATCACGTCTTGCAGACATATCATGCACATAGATATATCCGTCACGGCAGGCCTGAATCTCCTCGGTCGTCATGAAGAACTTCTGGTACAGCTCCTTGTTAAGCTGGTTAAAGATAAGGCTCCTCTTGGTGGATACAAGGGCTGAGTCGGTGTTGGCATTCTCCTTGTCGCCGACATACATGATAGACTGACTCTTCTTATAAACATCATCGAGCATCCTGACGAAGTCCTGCTTATAGTTCCTGTAGTCCCTGTATGACTTGGCTACAATGGGCTTAACCTCCTCGAGTGCGCTCTCTACTATATTGTGCATGACGGGAATGGGTATCTCATCCACATCGAGCTCGTCAACACGCTCGACAACCTTCTCGCAGATGAAGTCCTTCTCCTTCTCCGTGAACTTTGTAAGGGCCCTGTAAGCCGACTTGCCAACGGCATCGATGACCTTCTGGACATTGAAGGCTTCCTTCGTTCCGTCCTTCTTGATCATATGCACATCGCGCTTAGGCTTATAAAGCTGTGAGTAATTCTTCTCAGTTACCTTCTCATCAACCGTTCCCATTGCTTCCTCCATCCAATATATGGTATAAATATCGTAAAAAACAAAATGTCGGGTACTAGATTTAGTACCCGACAAATAATATACCATTGATAAGACAACATGTAAAGGTATATTGATTTAATAACACTTAAGATTATTGGAAAGGAAGTCCCTCATACCGTCAACGGCCGTCTTGGGGCTTGTGAGCCTGATTTCCGGGCCTACCGAAGCTACCCATCCATAGAACTGACTGCTCAAAACAGCCTCGGTGTGAACGGTCAGCATACCTCCCTTACCATCTGTTATCTTAATATCCTGCCCGAACCTGTCAATAAGGATACCGATCTTATCCTCCGGGCATTCCAATCCGACAGTCATCATCTTACCGCCGAACATACCGAACATCTTGCCGGAATAAGCAGACATATCAAGCTTATCCGCAGGTTTCTTTCGTCTGCTGCCGGTAACGGAAACATCCTTCATCTTGTCTACCCTGAAATGCTTAATGATACCGGCTCCGGCATCGAATGCGACCAGATAATAGTATTCATCATCCCATATCAGGGTAAGCGGACTCACCTCGTAGTCAACTCCGCCCTTCTTGGGCTTAAGCTTGATGTCCCTGGTCCATTCGCAGTACTTAAAGCGTATGGTCTTATTCTCACGGATCGCGGTATTCACGACATCCACGGAATAAAGGATATCCTCGTTCTGCATCTTCATACGGTTTATGCTGTATAACTGTCTCTTTAATTCATCGGCATCATATTCACTCGCAAATGAAGTGATCTTCTTAACAAGCTGGTCGGACTTTTTCTTGGTAATGAACTTCGATGACATGACAGCATCTATAAGAAGCTTAAGCTCAGGAAGCTCGAATTCCCTGCTTCCCATAAAGAAGCCGCCGTCACGGCCGTTAAGCTTCATAATGTCGTATCCGTACGTGGCAAGCATCTCCACATCGCTGTATATGCTCTTCCTCTCGGCTTCCACTCCCCACTCTTTCAGGATGCCGCATATTTCGGCAGCACTCATGGGATGAAGCTCGTCTGTATACCTGTAAAGTATTTCCTTAAGATAAAGGATCTTCAATTTCTGATTAGGTGATTTTGCCATAATTTCTCCTTGCCCCCTCAAGTCATCAACACTTGATTACAGTATAACCCATATATCATATGAAGTGTAGAAATAATAAAATAAAAATGTTATCATTATCCTGAAATATCCGGAGGTTGTCATGAGTCAGGCAGGTGTATTTGAGGCACGTAAAAAAAACGGGGAAGTATATTACCGTTCATCAATGACATACAGGAATAAACATATAAGCCTCGGCTCATATCCCACCGCACAGATAGCCGGCAATGCGTATTCCTATGCACGAAAGCTTATCAAAAGTCCTCTCGGGATCGATGATTACACGGATACATGCCCGCTTTCCTTTGAGAAGTTTGTTGTACTGATAAACTTCAGGGACAACCGTGTTTATATCAAAAATCCGATATATCTGCAGAAGCATCATTTTCTGTATTACCTGGACCGAAGTCATGTCTATAAATTCGATATAGAAGATCTCTTTTACTATTCGGAGCATAAGATCTCAAGGCGTGGTGAGCATCTGTTTGTTGCCGATTACGGAATGCAGGTCAACCTCCATACCCGATACGGAATAAAGCGGCATGCAGTCCTTAACAGGGATTACCGGTTTATAAACAACGACCGGTTTGATTTCCGTTACGAAAATATTGAGATAATCAACCGCTACAACGGCGTCCGCAAGAAGGTCACCAAAAAAGGTAAGGTCAGCTACCGGGCCGTTATCCTCATTAACGGCAATTATACTGTCGGAACCTATCCAACCGAGGAAATGGCAGCGATCGCCTACAATAAAGCTGCGGATATAGTAAAAAGGATATATCCCGACAGAAATTATGAGCAGAATTACGTTGATACCCTGACACCCTCGGGATATGCTGATCTCTACACATCAATACAGGTATCACAGAAGATACTCGACCTTAAGTCCCGGTCCTGAAATAAACCACCGAGTAAGGCTTGCCCTCCGCATCATTCAAGGCAACCGTGCATTCATTTCCCTTAATGTAAACAAGCGGATATATCTTATCCTTAAGATGTGCCTGCTTCCTGTAATCAGCCCTTAAGACCTTAATGTCAACATCCTCACCTGCCGCCGTAAGGGCAAAGTTGATATACTGGCAGTTGTTTACATGCATATTTGTATCCAGGTGATGAAGTTCAACAGTCCTCGTATCGGCAGCAGCCACCGTACACTCTTTTTCATCCGGAAGCAGTATCTTCCTTGATGAATAAGTCATCTTGAGTTTGTTTCCAAGTGCATAGGCACCCACAATATCATCCGGAGCCTTGACCGGTGTCATCTTGCATGTATCGACCATTGTCCATGTAGTATTGGCCTTAACAAGATAATTACCCTCTTGATCCTTAAGGTAGAAATTACGATACCCCATAAAGGACTTAAAGTCATAGGGATAGGTCCCGACAAACACTTCATCACAAAGAAGGGGCATCCTTTCTATTTCGATCTCCCAGTAGTTTAACACCCAGAGAAGATTTCTTGCATTCAAATAATCTATCCCGACGCCTGCATCCTCCGACTGAAAAATGGAGGCATCCTGAAAGGCATCGATAAGCGATGTTATGGACAGCCTCCTTTTGACATCGCACCTCGAAAAGCTTATTCTGTCCTTATATTCGTACTCATATCCTTCCATTTTAATCTAACCAGATCACCTTTCTTTCTATTTCCTTGCCGTTGACATTAAAGCGGCTGCGTCCGTCGGCGATGTATATATCATCCTCCGACGCATATGTGTCCCTGTTAAGCTTGCTGCGAAGGTTGCTCTTAACGTCAACCTTATCCAGAGTGACTTTGGTAATGCGTTCCCTGCCTCCGAATATCAGGGCTTCGTCACCTGAATTCTCAAGCTGCATGCTTGTATGCTTTACGGTAAGATCAGTCTTTCCGACGAGCGCTCCCACACAGGTTGAGTCATCCGCCCGAAGGTTAAGGTTCACCCTTGAGTCCTCGATCAAAGTAATTGACTCCGATCCATCAAGTGTACCTATTATGGCCGCCCTGTCGCCACTCATGGTAACCTCAAGCGCAGTCTTTAACACATAGAGGCCCGTATCACCCTTAATACTCCCAAGAGCTACCGCATTATCACCATTCAGCTCTATTCCCATCCAGCAGTTCCTGATCTCAAATCTCGAATCACCGGAAAGTGCACCTATACCGGTCACAAAACCGGCTCCTGCGGAAAGGTTGTATAAGCCCCTGTTTATCCTGATGACTCCGCCTTTTCCCGCACCTATACATGTGCCTTCCTGGCCGCTTGCCTTTACGGATATCCTTCCGTCCTGTTCAAACAGAAGCTCCCCGTGTGATTCTTCCGGATGGTTACCTATACCGTAAAACTTGGGACATTTGGTTTCTATGGAAATGTTTCCGTCACCCAGCAGCATAAGCTTGGAAGATTCGGATACCCTGATACCGTTACCCTTAAAGTAGTTCTCTCCCGTGAGCTTTAATGTCACATTACAGTTTTCGGATATATCTATACAGGGCCTGCATTTAATATTTGACAGTTCAACATTCTCAAGCCGTATCTCTCCTGTATATCCCGGAAGGATCGTAATGTGTATGTCTGTCTTAAGCCCCGGAGAACCGATGATCGCAACATCTGTATAAACGGCGTTTTTGTCACCGATATTTATATCTGTATAGCCGTCGCGGTCAAGCATGCCAAGCGATACACGGTTGCTGCTTCCGGCCGTAAATATCCTCTTGTCACTGCCGTCCTGGCGTTCCTGGTAGTAGGTACATATCTCATTCCTCACCATCTCATTGATCCTTGGCAGGATCTCCGCCGACGGCTTGGCCGTGTAGTAGCCCTGGATAAGATCGACTCCCATATGTATTACAGTGCGGAGCTCCTCACCCGTCTCAATACCCTCGGCAAGTGAGAGGATATCATTGTCCCTGCAGAACTTGATTATCTCACTTACAAAGTGCTGTTTCTGTGGCTTGCTCTCTATACCGCTAAGGAGTGCCCTGTCGATCTTGACATAGTTAGGCATATATCTTAAGAGATTGGATATATTGGAATAACCTGTTCCGTAGTCGTCTATTGCCATTTCTATGCCCAGTTCGCTCAGCAGGCGCTTAACTGCATCAAGTTCCTCATCCGACAGTTCCGCCTCTTCCGTAAGCTCGACAACCGCCTTGCTTGCATTCCGCTTAAGAAGTTCATGTACAGCATCAAAATCACTGTCATTAAGCCTTATCCCGGGGATGGAATTCAAAAAGATCTTGGCATCCCCGAAACTCTCCGCCTTATCTTCGATAATACCGAGGACATTGATAAAAGTCGCCTTCTCAACATCATTGAGCCTGCCCCGTATGCCGGCATATTTTATTATTTCAAGCGGTGATATCTTTTTTTCGGTATTGCTCCTCATAAGAGCTTCATAAGAATATATCTCACCGTCCGAAGCCCTGACAATAGGCTGGAAATAATACAAAAGCAGGTTCTCGTCCAATATCTTATCAACGAGACTGCAGTCTTCCTTCTCTTCATCGGACAGAAGCTCATATTTGGCACTGCCGGAGGAGAACTTGTTGAGCAAGCTGTTCTCAAGCTGTTTCTTTAAAGCCTCTATTACAAGATTTCGCCTGAGATCTTCCAGTCCCCTCGCGATCATGGACAGCCAGAACCTGTAATCTCCGTCGTATGTTCTTGCAACATCACCGTAGCTTACCGCTGCATAACCGAAGCATTCGTTTTCGAAGAAAAGAGGCGTAAAGAAATAAGCCATGGGTTTATCATGTTCAGTCTTTAACACAGGCAGCAGGTCGGTTGTTTTAAAGGTCTCATCACAGCATACCTTTCCTTCCTTACCTGTAGAATTATAACTTATTGCATTTATCATCTCATCAGGATATCCCGAATTGGTCACATGAAGAGCAGGATCCTTATCGAAATCCATCCAGGGTTTACACAGGCAGAGACTGAAGTTCTCCACACCGTTCACCTGATAGACATATGAATACACGGTCCCCAAAAAGCCCTGAAGGGATGTCTGCGCCATAAGGTTATCTGACATAAGGTTTCCCGCAGCCCTAAGACCGTTAGACATTCTGTCTGTTTTCCAGGCTTTTCTGCGGATATATACCTCGGCATCATTACTTTTTTTACAGCCGCAGGTTTCGCCTATAAACAGCCTGGGCTTATCGAGAAATTCAGGTTCCTGCAGGTTATCGAGCCTGTTCTTCATGTACAGTGCTGCATATGTTCCGCCCTCTTCATCCGGAAACATCGTACTTGTAAGTGTCCTGGGGCCTGTACGTCCTTCCACGGATGAATCAAAGCCTGCCACCGCTATATCTTCCGGAACCGACAGTCCTCTCTGCTCCAAGGCTTCACAGAAACCTATCGCCATTTCATCATTTGCACACACAACCGCTTCCGGAAGGCTGTTATCCCTGCCTGTAAATTCACGCAGGGCCTGCTCTCCGCAGGTATACCAGAAGTCCCCGTGAAATATCCTGTTTTCACCCACTTTAAGGCCGAACCTCTTCATCGTATCGCAATAGGCCTGAAGCCTCTTGACCGCATGAGGATGCCATCTCTTTCCGGAAATATAGGCAATATCCCTGTATCCGTG
>DPZM01000271.1:11745-21662 GCA_003535955.1 Lachnospiraceae bacterium
ACAGACGGAAAATACTCGCTCTCACGGTCTATGACAAGAACCGGGCCGTTATAAACTTCCTCAAGCCTGTTCTCCAGATCACGGCATACACCCGCTGTCTGGATACTGTCCTTTAATACAACGACCCCATCAAAATCAACAGGATTAAAGAGGTTAAATATATTAGCCTCTCCTGTTTCGCGTGTCTGTGTATCCTGATACATTTGTATCATTGAAAAGACACAGACATCCATATTCTCGGTACGGGCCTTTTTAATAAATCCCGTAATAAATTCGCTTTGTCGTCTACCTTCGACTTCTCCGGCAAGGATCGCTATCCTGCGTTCTGTTACCATAAGCATGTCCCCCCGTCTAATCCTTTAGAAGTCCGATGATCGTCTCATAATCGAACCTAAGGGCGGCGTCCTTTATATCATTCCATTTATCTTTTTCATCTTCGGGCATTGAATAATCCTTCATTTCTTCAAATACGCCTTCTATCCTGTCATAATCCATTTCTGCGGCAGCTTCCCTTATCTCTTCATATGCTGCCTTTACAAGCTCTTGATCCGCGACCTGTTTGTTTCCATTTACGTCAGGTTCAAAATGTCCCTTAAGCAGGTCCTTAAATACAGTATAATCATCCATGAACCCGGCGTGATTCTCCCTGATGTACTTAACATCCCCGCTCTTACCGGCATCCTCAAGCTTCTGGGCCCGATCCGCAAGCCCATCGGCACCCACAAGCCTTGCCGATGATTTAAGCGCATGTACCTTAACCGTATAGTTATTAAAGTCTTCCCTGCTTAAGTAATCATTAAGCTCACTGCTCTTAGCGTCTATTGATTCATAGAAGACCCTGAACATATCGTTAAGAGTATCTTCCGATCCGGAATTTCTCAGAGCATTTTCACCGTTGATCCCGGGGATAGTATCGTACCATTTGGAAACGGAAGCTTCTTTCTTATCACTTTCCTTCCTTTCCGCGGACGTTATTTCATGATCGAAATTGATATCATCATGTTCATCGAGCCCTCGCAGCATAGGGCTTATGTTAAGACCGGTTTCACCGCCCGTAAAATACGTAAGGCCAAAGGAACCTGCCCCACAGCTTAACACAAAGGGAGCAGAACCTTTGACGAAGAAAATGTTTTTAAAGTCATGCCTTCTCCTGATCCTTTTCTCTATCCTGTCCATATCTTCTTCAGATAATCCGGCATGGGTAACTACCAGTATATCAGAGTCGGGATCATCTCTTTTCTGAAGAGCATAATCAATATATTTCTCCTGGCATCTCTTCCTGTCATCTCCTATCGACAGGCGTCTTACCGTATACCTTCCTTCTTTTATTGTTAAGAACGGACGTATATAAAGCATTCTTATAAAGCTGTATAAACTCCGGAAGAAAGGACTGTTGGCCATTTTAACGTAAACTGCATTTGAAACAAGCGAGCACTTGATCCTGTCCCTTATAAGGCTCAGTTCTTCTATTATCTTATCGGGTGCTTTGCCTTGCAGGCTCATTCTGTTTGCGGCAAGGACTAAAAGACCTACTGAACTTGACATAAGCCCCGAATCAAATACGGTAACATTGCCGTATGTCCGTGCTGCCTTTTGAGCATTTTCATATTCGTTGTTAAGCTTCGAAGATACAGCTATATAGATGATATTATGGGCCTTTTTAAGTTCTTTTCCGAAGAAATCCTCCAGTTCCTCAGCCGTAGGAGCTTCAACCGTAAAAGACATGCCCCTGTGAAGATAGCGAAGCAGTTCATCAGGTCCCGATTCCAGCAGATCATTGTATATCCTTCCGACCAGTTTTACCCTGTAGGAAATGATGTCAATCTGGTGATCCCTTATGACCGGAAGGGGAAGATCACAGGCGGAGCTGGTCGTAACGAGCACAGGGAGCTTTCTTATATAGCTTCCGATGGTATTCATGTGCACGAAGCCGGTATTCATGCTGTTATTCTTTACGATCTTGGATTCGGGTATATGGAGAAAGAGAGCCTCCTCAAGCTGATGACCGGAAATGGGCTTTACAAGATAACCGTCGAATCCGGAATTAACATACAGCTCCCTGTTCTCACTTCCGGCATTGGCTGTAAGGACCAGGATCGGAACATGGTTATTGAGGCCGCCTGTCTGCTTACGGATAAGCTGCATGCATTCTATACCGTCTATATCCGGCATGAGATGGTCCATGAGTATCAGGTCATAACGAACGGTAAGTGTTCGCATCAGGGCTTCTTCGCCGCTCTTCACAGTATCAACATCGATACCTGTTCCTTCGAGGAGTTTCTTCTCCACCTCAAGATTCATCTCATTATCATCAACGATAAGGATACTTGCATCCTTTGCCATGAATCCGGCTTCGTAAGAATGCGTACTTGAAGTATTGATGCCTTCGATAGTCAATTCGCCTACGGGGTCGTAGCCTGTGATCTTCTGCCACAGGGTAACCTCAAAAGTCGAACCCTGGGTATAAACACTGTTTACGGTGACTCTGCCACCCATAAGTTCTACCAGCTGCTTTACGATAGACAATCCCAGTCCGGTACCTTCGATTCCCGTTGTCTTCTCTTCGTCAAACCTCTCAAAAGCATCAAAAAGATAAGGGATCACATCCTGCTTTATTCCCAGTCCCGTATCAACGACCGAGTACATGAGAAGTATCCTGTCATCCTTTATTTCTTCCTTCTCGATATGCAGGGTTACCGAGCCTTCCGCCGTGTACTTTATCGCATTGTTTAACAGGTTGATGAGTATCTGCTTTATACGGACCTCATCTCCAAAAAGTTCTGTCGGTATGGTCGGGTCAACCTCAACCTTAAATTTCAGTCCCTTCTGTTCGGCGCGCAGCCATATCATGTTTACTATTTCGGATATCATCTGAGCCATGCTGTAGTTGGCTGGAACGATATCCATTTTGCCTGCTTCGATCCTTGAAAAATCAAGTATATCGTTAATAAGCGCAAGCAGCATTCTGCCCGCTCCCTGGATGTTGCCCGCATCCTTTATTATCTCATCGGATGCATCCTTCTGCCTTAAAATGATCTCATTAAGGCCGAGGATCGAATTGATGGGCGTTCTTATCTCGTGGCTCATCGATGAGAAGAAACGTGTTTGTGACTTGCTCATCTCCTCAACCTTGCGGGTCTCTTCCCTTGCCTTTTTGTTTTCAAGATTGAAGAGGCTGTTCTGGTACCAGGTCATGATAAAGCAGACAAATCCTATCTCTATAACAGCCAAAGATGTGTCAAGGTAAAAGACCCATCTTGTCTGCTCCTTTACAAATTCGGGATGGTAGTACTGCAGGGTGAACAATACGATCACGAGTACCGTCAGGGCGGCAAGATTTACAATGCGCCACATTCCGGTAAGGACGAGCCCTATATACATATAATAGAAAATGAACCATAGGATTGCTGCGCCTTCCGCACCTCCTGCCGAGAAGAAGATTATCGGGACCACGATCATGATCACAACCGAGATCACCTTACTTATGGCATCGATCTTGTTATGCTTTATACCAAACACGGTCACTATCGGGACAATGATCATCAGGAATAATATGGTTATTATCTCGGAAAGTGCGTTGTTGTAGAGCATATCCCCGACAAGCGCGATAAAGAGCATACCCATTGCGACCATGGCAAGGACAATGAAGACACGCTCATTTATTTTTCGTGAAGAATCAAAGATAAGGGATCTTATATTCTTAATAAGCCTCACTGAAGACCCCCCTTTCTGCCATGCCCCATATCGGGAAGGATCCTGTTCATAACCCTCTCAAAATCAGCTATGTTTATAGGCTTGCTTATAAAACCGTCGAAGCCCTCACGCAGGAACATTTCCCTTGCCCCGCTGACAGCATTGGCCGTAAGCGCAACGATCTTCAAAACGGTTTCCTTCTGCGCTGCGATATCCCTTAACCGTTTCATTGCTTCCACACCATCCATTTCAGGCATCATGTGGTCCATAAACACAAGGTCATAGTCATTGCTCAGATACTTGACAAGAGCTTCCTTACCACTGTCAGCTGTATCAATTACCATATTGTATTCCCTGAACAGGCCGGTTGCCACCACAAGGTTCATCGGGTCATCATCAACAACAAGCGCCCTTACCCCGTCAAGTAAGGGTTTTCTCTCTTCTTCGTTATCTGCCGTGATATTAAGCTGGGTCTCGCCGTTTAAAACCCTGACTACGGGATAACCGTAAAGGGGCTTTCTCATAACGATAACCTTGCTGTTTTTCTTAGTTACGAAACCTTCCTGTGCACATACTGCCACCTTGATGTCTCCCTCTGCCATTTCATCAAAGTAATCATATGCATTTTCATACTCATATTCGCCCATGAATACATGAGTGATATCCCCTTTATCAACCAGCTTTTTAAGTTCCTCTATATCGGATGCCGAATACAGGTTAACCTTAAGTCCCGATGCTATATTTGAAGCCATATTTTTGTAGAAATCCCGAAGCCTGTCTATTGCGTATCTTTCGGGAACTACATAGAATATGACATTTATTGTCCTGTCATCGTTAATGTTTAAACAGGGAGAAGGGTCGATCACTGCCTGTGCTATGCTTACGCTTACGTCAGTGCCCTTCCCTCTCTCACTGTCTATATTGACAAAGCCGTTCATCCTGCGGACAAAACCGTATACTATTGAAAAACCGAGACCGATACCGCCTGTGCTCCTGTTCCTCCGCCTGTCTATCTGGTAGAGTCCGCTCGATATCTTATCAAGGTTTCTGCGGCTTATTCCGATACCCGTATCCTTTACCTCTATCAGAAGGTTAATGCCGTAACCTCTTTTAATACAGCCCACCTTAAGATAAATGCCACCCTTCCTCGTAAACTTCACCGCATTGTTTAAAAGGTGCCATATGACCTTCCTTATCTTACCGGCATCGCCCTTAAGCATAGCCGGAACATTCGGATCAAGATCGACTATGAGATCCAGGTTTCCTATCTCATCCCACGAAAGGTAATTTGATATGATATCGTTAAGTACAGACGTTATCATGTACTTATCTTCCTCAAGTACAAGGTCACCGCGTTGTATCTCGCTGTAATCCTGTATATCTTCTATCTGTCTTGACAGCCGAAGGCCTGCATCCCTGATGGCGATAACATCCTCGTTATCCTCTTTCTTTAAGATCAGGGTTGAGATTCCGTTTACAACATTGACCGGGGTCCTTAACTCATGAGAGATATTTACAAGGAAGTCCTCCATCTGTTCCCTGGATATCTCCTTCTCTTTATTCCTCTCCTCTAGTTCTTCGGAGTCTATCCTGTTATTGGTTATGGCATCCTTTAGTCCCTTGTAGATACATACCTCACCGATGATATGCAATGTGAGTTTGGAAACGGTAAGAACGTCAAATGTAATGGTCCCAAGTCTTACCCCCATTATTATCTGAAGAGTCATGAGAACCAGAAACTCGACAAAGACAAGTGTTACAAATCTGGTCCGTTTAAAGAGAGTTACATTTACCATCAGAAGCGCGGAGACAACAACCACCTCATATATGCTTGTATAATGTATTCCATGGTAAAAAGAAAGAAGCATGGTGAATACGAGATAATAATTCTCCCGCATTGTCCATGTTCCATACTGATTGACGTGAAAAAACCAGGCGGCTATCATTCCGCATACTATAAGGGGCGGGACCCAGAATTCCCACCCTAGGGCTATACTGCCGGTGATCGTTCCGATGGAAGCCACCGTTAATATTCCGACCACCGTATTATGTGCTCTTACCTTTTGATTTGAGTTTTCATTCATCCTGCGCCTTTACCTTTATGATGTGCTTCCCAGGTAAGCAGCGCGGACCTTCTCATCCTTAAGAAGCTCCTCACCCGTTCCTTCGGTCGCTATCTTACCGTTTTCGATAACATAAGCCCTGTCGGCAACATGCAGGGCCATATTTGCGTTCTGCTCTATAAGAAGTACTGTGGTCCCGGCTTCACTTATCTGACGGATTATCTTAAAAATCTCCTGAACAACGATGGGCGCAAGTCCCAGTGAAGGTTCATCCATCATAAGGAGCTTGGGGCGTCCCATAAGGGCACGTCCGACTGCAAGCATCTGCTGCTCACCTCCCGACAGGGTACCACCCTCCTGCCATGAGCGCTCTTTCAGCCTCGGAAAGTACTTATAAACCTTCTCAATGTCTTCATCCAGCTCATCTTTTCTCAGATAAGCTCCTATCTTTAAGTTCTCAAGTACGGTAAGGTTGGGAAATATCCTTCTTCCTTCGGGTACCATCATAAGCCCCTTGGATACTATCTGGGTCGGATCCTTACCGGTTATATCCTCACCCGCGAAAATGATCTTCCCTTCGGAAGGCTTAACAAGACCCGAGATCGTACGAAGTGTTGAACTCTTACCTGCTCCGTTGGCACCGATAAGGGTAACCGTTTCCCCGGCCTTAACATCAAAGCTGATGCCCCGCACAGCCTCAATTCCCCCGTATCTTACCTTTAAGTTTTCTATCTGTAACAGCTGCTCGCTCATTATTTCTCCTCCGGCTCCTCGGTATTCCTCAAAAGGTATTGCCCCCTCAAAAACAGTCGGCGGCATATCCCTCGGACCCATTTAGAATCAGGCTTCGCCTGATGGCTCCTCGGTCACCCCTAAATATGCTTCTATAACCTTCTGGTTGTTCTGTATCTCTTTTGGGATTCCTCTTGCTATCTCGCTTCCGAAGTCTATTACATATATATAGTCCGAAATGTTCATTACAAGGTCCATATGATGTTCGATGAGGAACACCGTAAGATCATACTTGTCCCGTATCTGACGGACAAAGTCAGCCAGTTCGATCGTTTCCTGCGGATTCATGCCGGCTGCAGGCTCATCCAGCAACAGAAGGGTCGGGGACGTCGCCAGGGCCCTCGCGATCTCAAGACGTCTCTGAAGTCCGTAAGGAAGGCTTACCGCAAGCTCATCCTTGTAGGTATCGAGTCCCTGCTCAACAAGAAGCTCCATCGTCTCATCCCGCATTCTCTTTTCTTCTTCAGCATTTCCCCTGAAGGTAGCGGAGAAAACGTTCTGTTTGGCATGCTGGTGTTTTGCGATAAGAACATTATCAAACACTGTCATGCTCTTCCACAGTCGGATGTTCTGGAAGGTACGGGCTATCCCGAGACCTGTTATCTGATCTGGTGTCGGGGACAGGGACGAAGCCTTAGCATACATGTCCTTATTTTCACCCTTATAATTCTTAAGCGCCTTGCCGGTCGGATGATTCCTTACCATGGGCTTACCCATGAATTCGATCAAGCCGTTAGTCGGCTTATACACGCCTGTAATGCAGTTAAAAGCTGTTGTCTTTCCGGCACCGTTCGGCCCTATGAGAGCTATTATCTTATGCTCGGGAACGTCAAGTGTAAGGTTATTTACCGATACAACTCCTCCGAACTGCATTGTTACATTTTCAAGATGTAATGCGTTCCCCATAACCTACTCTTTCCTTTCCTTTTTTCTGCTTATCTTTTTAAGAATAGCTCCTAAGTTCAACTCATTGTCACCCATGATCCCTTGTGAGAAGAACAGGACGATAACCATAATGACAACGGAGAACACAACCATACGGAAGCCGTTTCGAAGGAGCGGTACCCTGAATGATCCGAAATACTGTTCACTGTCAAGGAACCTTAACCACCACTCGGAGCAGGCAACATACAAAAAAGTCGCCAGTACGCTTCCGCTCACAGACCCTATTCCGCCGATAACGACTATCAGAAGGATCTCGTATGTCATAACAGAGGTAAAAGCCTTGGCCTGCGCATTGGCCACATACATAGCAAAGAGGCCGCCCCCTATTCCCGCGAAAAAGCTCGAGATAACGAAGGACAGCATCTTATGCTTAAAAAGGCTTATACCCATAGCCTCCGCCGCGACCTCATCATCACGGATGGACTTAAAGGCCCGGCCGTAGGATGAATTGATAAGAAGCATGATAACGAGGATACACAGTGCCGAGATCAGGAAGGGAACAAAGGTTGAAAGCCTTAAAACAGTCCCACCCGATGAATTCGTTATGTTAAAGCTTGAGAAAGTGGGAAATCCCTTTATCATGTTGGCCCCGTTTGTAACCTTGCCAAGCTTCTGCCACTGGAAGATGGCCCTCAGTATCTCGGCAAAACCCAGTGTTGCTATCGCCAGATAATCACTCTTTAACCTGAGAACCGGAATGCCTATAAGGTAGGCGAAGAAACCCGCCACACATCCGGCAAGTATCAGGGCTATGAGACAGCTTAAGATCATAGCCATTGCTCCGCCGAATCCGCTGTTTCCGAATATACTCTCAAAAGTATCCAACAGAGAAAAATCAAAAGCACAGCCTCCAAACAGATAATATACCTGATCCTTCATCGCCGTCGGAACCATAAGAATCGCATATGTATAAGCACCCAGAAGCATGAAGCCTGCCTGTCCAAGTGAGAACAGGCCCGTGAAACCGTTGAGCAGGTTCATGGACACAGCTACCAGCGAATAGACGGCTGCCTTTTTAAGAACCGTAAACAGCGGGCTTGTGGGTTGAAATACCTGGGGGAGTCCCGGTATGAAGTTGCTCAGGTTCTCCAAAAGGATCACAAGCAGTAATAATATTGTTATTCCGATAAAAATACGGAATGATCTTTTCTTCTCTTTCATGATCTACACCTTATCCGTAGCAGCTTCCCCGAAGAGACCCTGCGGTTTAAATATAAGAATTATTATCAGAAGCGCGAACGTGAACGCATCCGAGAAAACCGAAACATCCCAGGACGAAGGAAGTCCCTTGATGATCGTTTCGCATATGCCGATAAGGAACGCTCCTATCACTGCTCCCGGTATCGATCCTATGCCGCCGAAAACCGCAGCAACAAAGGCCTTAAGGCCCGGCATTGCTCCTGCTGTCGGCGTAATTGCCGGATAATTGGTGAAGAATAGAACTGAGCCTACGGCGGCAAGTCCCGACCCTATTATAAAGGTCGCGGATATAACGCTGTTTATCTTAATGCCCATAAGGCGGCTTGTTTCAAAATCCTTGGAAACAGCCCTCATGGCCATTCCTATCTTGGTATGGTTGATAAGCTGTGTGAGAATAAATACAAGGGCCAGAACAAGGAAGGGGGTGATTATGACCACCCATTTGGTCTGCGTTCCGGCCACATTTACCGTACCTGATAAAAAGGGGATCACCGGATATGTCATCGGCTGTCCTCCGGTAATGTAGGTCGCGGTATTCTGCAGCAGATAGCTTACGCCTATCGCGGATATCATGACGGACATTCTGGGTGCGTTACGAAGGGGCTTGTAGGCCGCCCGTTCGATCACAAAGCCCAAGACGATCGTAATTATTATCACAAGCGGGATCGATACCGAAAACGGCATGGTCACCGTAAAATAGATCCCCATAAGGCCCGCAACCATAAAGACATCCCCGTGTGCGAAGTTAATAAGCCGGAGTATTCCGTAAACAAGCGTATAACCTATCGCGATAAGTGCATATTGTCCGCCCACCGATATTCCGGAGAGCAAAACCGAAATGACATATTCCATAATGATTCGTCCTTACTTTGTTGATTATTTGCCGGATCCTGTCTGAACCTTCTCGAATGCCCAGGTTCCGGAAGCTGTATCTGCAGTCTTTATATAAGCGGTATCACGTACGGCATCACCGATGGAATCAAATGCTATCGATCCCGAAACACCGTCCCACTTAACATTAGGGATCGCTGCCTTGATGGCTGCCTTATCACCCGAACCGGCTGCCTTGATGGCTTCAAGTGCCACGTAGTAAGCATCGTAGCCCATTGCCGTAACTGCCGAAATGGTATCATTGCCGCCGTTGGCTGCAAGTGCGCTTGAATTACCGTTAATGTATTCCTTGATACCCTTATCGAAGGTCTCCGAACCACCCTCCTGATAGAA
>DPZM01000035.1 GCA_003535955.1 Lachnospiraceae bacterium
CAGTTCGCCTGAATATATACCTTTGGGGACTCATCCTGCCAATTGAGGAAATATTACGCTGCCCTCCGTCAAGACGATTGTTCTTAAATATTTGGAAGATATCCTTTTCGGGAGGCCTTGCAACTGCCAAGATCAAGGTGGTGATCAAACATAAACCGAAGGCGAAAGAGCCTGCTGTTGGCCGCCGATGAAGGAGGGCTCAAAAAATCTATTTATAAGGGATAAAAATGACTAAAAGAATTATCAGTGTAATGATCTGTCTGATCATTATGGGTTGGCTTATGTTTTTTTCAATAAAGAATTCACCGGATAATAATGATGTGCCGGATGGCAGCATGGCAAGCGCATCATCTGACGATCAGGCTGAGGGGAATAAAGATGTTAATGATCCGGATGAAGAAGAGGCGGAGGGGGAGGCCCTTAACCTTAACGGGCAGGAAGTATCCCACGAGGTTGATCTGTCTTCGGAGGATGTGATACTGGAATTCCTGGCAGGTGAGTGGACCATGATCAACAGGGACAGCAGGGAGGATTTCGGGACCTTAAGGATTGGTGTCAGGGGGACGATTGATTTTGTAAGGACCGGGGATGATGCATCCGGCTACGGCACGATAGGATTCAGCCACCTGATGGCAACGGAGGATGAAGCCCCCGACCGGTTCGAGCTTGAATTCGACGATATGAAGGACCTTATCCCCGGGGAGGCATTAGCGTCGGACGACGATGTGGTTACAAATGAGACGAGCGGTATATTTCATATAGGGATAGGCGAGGATAGGGACTATCTGTATCTTAAGGAGACCGGGAACGGTGATTCCATGATCTCATCTTACGCATTTAATGTGAACGGGAATACGAATGATAATGAGAATTTTTCAAATGAGTGGCTGTTTGTCCGTGACAGGGGTTTGAATGAGGCGGCAGGTAAGGTTTCGGATGAGAGCTTCTATGCCTGGGCCTGGGAAAGGGACAGCGACGGAGTGTGGCTTCAGCCCATGACCCTGTACGAATACGAAACCGAAGATGAATATACGGGCAGGAGGTATACCGGCGGCTACTTCTCCGAGAAGAAGGAGATAGAAGCAGGGTATTATCAGATTGCATCCGGGGCGGATATGAGCAATCTGCTTGAGACTGACAGGTGGAGCAGCGAGTATCCCCTTATGATATATGAAGTCTTTCTTGACAAAAAGGGGAAGATAGCCGGAGTTGAAGAGATCGATCAAAGCTACTACAATATTTATGATCTGGGTAACATCGATCCTGAATTCTCATATGATGGAACGAAATTCATCATAAACGGCCGGGAACGGGATATACATGAACTTGCTCCGGCTGCTACGGCCATAATGGATTGTATAAGGGTTGGGGACTGGATCATCGTTGACTGCCATGTCAATCCGCATATCGGGGTCTATGAATTCTACAATATCAATTCCGGGGATTTCGAATACGAAATAGAGGGAGCCAACCTGACCTGGCACGGTGACGATCTGTCAACAGCGGTCTATTCGAATTATAATCAGGTTTTTGATTTTTGGGGGCATCTTATCGGATGGGTTGATGAAGGCGAGATCTACGGTATTGAATTGATGGATGAAGAGACGGTCGGAGCAAAGTGCCGGATAATAGACGAGGCAGGCAGAGAGAAGGAGTTCATACATGAGATAGAGTACCGCCCTCAGGATAAGGCTGTCCTGTCCTATTACGAATATATGCTTGGCGGAAACAGACAGTGGCGCAGGTTTAGAGACGAGATGCCTGATGGGGCGGCTGCCCTTGTGATGGTCAATCCACCGGAACGCATTCTTGATAAGATGCAGGAAGCTGAGGTTTATGACCCGGGAGCATATGACAGGCTGGTAGTTGTCAGCCTTATGGATGGTGAAAACCTGCACATAGAGGCAGAACCGGTGGATGAATCGGGTCGTGAGAAGTACTGGGGTAGGTTTCACGATGCAAACAGGGGTGAAGCGACAGTATTTGAGATCACCGTTCCCGAAGGGGCACCAAGCGGAACCCTTGTAGTGAGCACGCCTAATTTCGGAGAGATCCTCTGGGATATAGCCCCGATATCCGGTGAATCGGCTGTCATGAGTAAATTCCTTACCATGTAAAGACACGGGGACGGTTCTTTTGTCTTAATTTTGGGGAACCCGGGGAGTTTCCTGCGGTTTCCTGTTATAGTAATTATGGGAGAATCATATGAACGGAAGCTGTGACTCATGTGCTTACTATTTCTATGATGAAGAGTACGATGAGTATGTATGTGACATGGATATAGATGAAGATGATTATGCCAGGCTCATGGAGCGTGACTTCAAGGGATGCCCCTATTACGTTAACGGAGACGAGTATAGGGTTGTCAGACATCAGATGTGACAGGAGGACGGTAAGCCGGTCTTCTATTTGTTCAGAAAGTCAAGGACATCCCGGTAGACACGGCCTTTATCGGTTTCATTTAGGATCTCATGCCGCATGGCCCGGTACGTGATAACGGAAATATTCTTAAAGCCTGCGGCTTCAAGCACCTCTTTACTGGCTGATCGCCCCTTGCTTCCTCCCGCACAAGGGTCGTCAATGCCGCTTAAAAGAAGGATATCAAGCTCAGGATTGACATTTCTGTATCCGGATGCCCTGCTCATTTTGGAGGTTAGGGCAAAAAGTGCGGAGTAGGAGCCTGTCGTAAATTCAACACCCGATAAGGGATCGTTAATATATGCTTCGACATTAGCCTCATTATAGGTCAGCCAGTCATGGGGAGTTTTTCGGTTACTGACCGACATGATATACGGTCCAAGGGCAAGAGAGGTAAGAAGCCTTGAACGCTTCCTGCTTCCCTTGAAGCACCTGATCATGTTGCTTAGTAACAATGCAAATCCGCTTAAGGGATTGGGACATACGTAGCCGCTGAATACGGCCTTGCGGTATCTGCCTGAATCCGACTGAAGCAATACCCTTGCGATGATTGTTCCCATGGAATGGGCGAACAGATATACCGGCATGTTCCCAAACCGGCCATTGATATAAGCTGTTATTTCCTGCTGGTCCGATATAAGCAGTTTATCTCCGTCCTTATCCGAAATATGGGACAGAAGAGGAGCGTCCTTGCCATGTCCCCTCAGATCCGACGTTATGACATTGTATCCATTCTCGTTAAGGAAACGCGCAAAATCATCATAACGTTCCTTGTGTTCGGCCATGCCGTGTATAAGCTGTATGCAGCCGCGGGCATCTCCTGATTCATAAACCGCAAGGGACAGGGTCTGTCCGTCGGTTGATTGTATTTTTACTTCTTCGAGATCCTTCATTTTTTCACCTGACTGTTATTATATCATATCATAAAATGTACCATGCAGATGACAGATATGCAAATTGTGTGTTAGTATTTACGAATGGATTATATACTTATACGGAGCAGACGGAAAACAATATCGATCGAAATAAACGAAAAGGCGCAGCTTTTGGTCCGCGCACCCATGCGTGTACCCAAATATGAGATAGAGAAGTTCCTTGTCGAGAAGGATTCCTGGATCCGAAAGCATATGAAGATGGCCGAAGAGAGGATGGC
>DPZM01000182.1 GCA_003535955.1 Lachnospiraceae bacterium
CTGCTCGAACTTGAAGAGTATATGTACATTCTGGCGGATGTCGAAACACCCAATGTATTCAGAAATCTTTTCCCTTATGAGGAAGTTCCCAAGATAGCCTTTAATGACAGGATAGTTCCCCATAATATGCCCAAGGAGATATGGATAACCGACACGACCTTCAGGGACGGCCAGCAGAGCAGGGCCCCGTATACGACCGAACAGATCGTGACCATATTCGATTATCTTCATAAACTCGGCGGCCCGAACGGTATGATCAGGGCATCGGAATTCTTCCTGTACAGTAAGAAGGACAGGGATGCGGTATATAAATGCATGGAGAGGGGGTATCAGTTCCCCGAGATAACTTCATGGATAAGGGCAAGCAAGGAGGATTTCAAGCTTGTTAAGGAAATAGGAATGAAGGAAACCGGAATCCTCGTGTCATGTTCGGATTATCATATTTTCTACAAACTCAAGATGAACAGGCGGCAGGCAATGGACCATTACCTCAACATCATCAAGGACTGCCTTGAGGAGGGCATAAGCCCAAGGTGTCATCTTGAGGATATCACGAGGGCGGATATCTACGGATATGTGATCCCCTTCTGCCTTGAGCTTATGAGGCTTATGGAGGAATACAAGATACCTATTAAGATCAGGGCCTGTGATACAATGGGTTATGGGGTTAATTACCCGGGTGCCGTTATCCCGAGGTCTGTCCAGGGTATCATATACGGACTGAACAAGCATGCGGGAGTGGATCCCCACCTGCTTGAATGGCACGGGCATAATGACTTTTACAAGGCAGTATCCAACTCCACAACGGCCTGGCTTTATGGCTGCTCGGGCGTTAACTGTTCACTCTTCGGTATCGGGGAGAGAACCGGCAACACTCCGCTTGAAGCCATGGTATTCGAATATGCCCAGCTCAAGGGCAACCTTAACGGTATGGATACAACGATCATCACCGAGCTTGCTGAATATTACGAGAAGGAGATCGGTTATAATATACCTCCGAGGACTCCCTTCGTGGGCGAGAACTTCAATGTTACAAGGGCGGGCATCCATGCGGACGGGCTTCTGAAGAATGAGGAGATCTACAATATCTTCGATACCGAGAAGTTCCTTAACCGGCCGGTACTGTGCGCTGTTTCAAACACATCGGGACTTGCGGGTATAGCCCATTGGATCAATACATACTATAAACTCCCGGAAGAGGAGCATGTGGATAAAAATTCACATCTTGTTAAGCGCATCAAGGAGATCGTGGACAGTGAATATGAGGACGGAAGAGTTACGGTAATGACAAATGACGAGCTCGTGAGCATCATATCACAGACATGTACGGATCTTGGGATACCGCAGATGAAGGTTTCGAAAAAAAAGACGGTAAAATGAAATATAATAAAGCAGGGAGAGAGAAATGAGCAAGATTGAGATGAAAACCCCCCTTGTTGAGATGGACGGGGATGAGATGACCAGGATATTGTGGCAGATGATAAAGGACGAGCTGCTGATTCCCTTTATTGATCTTAAGACCGAATATTATGATCTGGGATTGAAACACAGGAATGAGACGAACGACCGGGTAACCGGGGATTCGGCCAAGGCAACCGAGAAGTACGGAGTTGCGGTCAAGTGCGCAACGATCACACCCAATGCAGCCAGGGTCAAGGAATACGACCTTAAGGAAATGTGGAAGAGCCCCAACGGTACCATACGTGCCATGCTCAACGGTACGGTTTTCCGCTCACCCATAATTGTAAAGGGTATCGAACCTTATGTTAAGAACTGGAAGAAACCCATAACGATAGCAAGACATGCCTATGGTGACATCTACCTTAATTCCGAGATGCATGTCGAAGGGGCAGGTAAGGCCGAGCTTGTTTTTACCGGTTCTGACGGCAGGGAGATAAGACAGCTCATTCATGACTTTGACGAAAAGGGCGGAGTGATACAGGGAGTACACAACTGTACACCTTCGATCGAAGCCTTTGCAAGGTGCTGCTTTAACTATGCGCTTGACTGTAAGCAGGATCTGTGGTTCGGAGCAAAGGATACCATATCCAAGAAGTACGATCATCATTTTAAGGATGTCTTTGCTGAAATATTCGAGAAGGAGTACAAGGATAAATTTGAGGCCGCAGGTATAGAGTTTTTCTATACTCTCATAGATGATATCGTTGCCAGGATAATGAGGTCTGAAGGCGGCATGATATGGGCCTGCAAGAACTACGACGGAGACGTGATGAGCGATATGGTATCATCAGCATTCGGATCACTGGCCATGATGACATCGGTCCTCGTATCCCCCACGGGTGTTTACGAATATGAAGCTGCACACGGAACGGTTCAGCGTCATTACTATAAGTACTTAAAGGGTGAAGAGACATCAACCAATTCGGTTGCCACGATCTTCGCCTGGACAGGGGCACTCCGGAAGAGGGGTGAGCTTGACGGACTTGCCGACCTTATGACATTTGCCGATAAGCTCGAGAAGGCGACCATCGAGACGATAGAATCAGGCAGGATGACCAAGGACCTTGCCCTTATAACCACGCTTGAATCACCTTCCGTACTTAACAGCCTTGACTTTATAAAGGCAATAAGGAAGACTCTTGAAGCATACGAGTAAGAACGGGTGAGATAAAGTGGAAGTACGGGATATATCCAAGGCTGTAATAAGCAGGCTGCCCAGATATTACAGATATCTTGGTGAATTGAATGACGAGGGTGTTGAGAGGATATCATCGCAGGAGCTTTCCGAGCTGATGAAGGTCACTGCCAGCCAGATCCGGCAGGACCTGAATAACTTCGGCGGTTTCGGCCAACAGGGTTATGGCTATAATGTCAAGTATCTGTATGATGAAATAGGAAATATACTGGGATTGGACCGGAAGCATAATCTTATACTGATCGGTGCGGGAAATCTTGGTCAGGCCCTTGCCAATTATGTGAATTTTGAGAAGAGAGGCTTTATTATCAAGGGCATCTTTGACCAGAATGAGGCTATCTACGGGAAGATCATACGCGGGATAAGTGTCCGCCCCATGGAAGAAATAGAAGCCTTCATGAAGGAAAACGATATAGATATAGCTGTTCTGACCATTCCCAAGGCAGGCGCTGCCAGAGTGGCCGGGGAGCTTGTATCCTACGGGATAAAGGGCATATGGAATTTCGCCCATATAGACCTTAATGTTCCGGATAATATAGAAGTAGAGAATGTACATCTGTCGGAGAGCCTTATGAGGTTATCCTATAATATTAGTAAAAAGCAGGATAAGTAACAGGGGATCGGAGGTCAACATGCCTATTTCCGAAGAGAAATTCAAAGCCGCGCTGGCAGACAAAAAAATACCGGTACTGATCCTTGACAGTAAATGGCATCAACTCTTCAAAAAGGCCGGGATAACTCCCGAGATCGAAAAGCTTGAGAAGGAGTTGACCGAACTGTTGAAGAAACAGGGAAGGATCAATACCGAGATCAAGAACATTAAGAAGCTCAAGGGTGAACTCATGAACAATATCGTGAGTTCAATGGACGGATCCGATGATAAGTCCGAGAAGAAGGTAAGCGACAGCAAGCGGCTGATAAATGAATCAAATGAAAAGATGGATGCCCTGGAGGATGAACTCTTAGAGCTTCCGAGGCAGATTGACAGCATAAACAAGGAACTCATGCTGCAGACCATGGCTTTATGTTACGAGACCCTGTCCGAGAATACCGATGAGATAGAAAAAATAGCGGACTGGATACATGAGGTCAGGATCCAGCTTAAGAAGAACATCATAAAAAAGCAGGAAAGGGAGTTCCAGAACGCCGATCTGTACACCTATATGCATGATATATTCGGGCCGGATGTAATGGAGATATTCGATCTCCGCTATGAACCGACCCTTAAGAAGCCGGAAAAGAAGGAAGACGACGAGAAGACTGAGAAGAAGGAAGAATAGACTTGGAATACATACTTACTGCGGAAGAAATGAAGAATGCCGATGAGTATACCATAAGGAATTATCACGTTCCCTCACAGGTGCTCATGGAGCGGGCAGCACTTAAATTCGTTGCTGCCATAATTCATGATAAATTCAGCCTGAAACGTGTACTCGTGGTATGCGGATCCGGCAATAACGGAGGTGACGGGCTGGCTATTGCCCGTCTTCTGCATGAGCGAAAGGTCAAGGTTGATATATTGCTTGCCGGTTCTCCCGTACATATGGGGACGGAAACCATGCAGAACTTTGAGAGTGTTAAGAGTTACGGCATACCCATAAGGTCTTCGGTTAAGGACGATGAATACTCTCTTATAATAGATGCGATCTTCGGTATAGGTCTTAACCGTGAGCTGGAGAAGGATACGGCTGCTTTTATAGAAGGGATCAATTCATTTAAAGATAACGGAGCCAAAATAGTATCCGTTGATATACCTTCGGGTGTTAACGCTACGACCGGAGAAGTGATGGGAGCCGCCATAAAGGCCGACATGACAGTGACCTTCGCATATTACAAAAGGGGTCTTCTCATGTATCCGGGTGCAGGATATGCAGGAAGGATCATGCTGGCCAATATCGGAGTCACGGACGAATCCCTAAGTGAGAATAAGCCGTCGCTTAAGTTCGTGACCAGGAAGGATTTTCTGTCGGTAAAGGGACTTAAGAGACCGGATAATTCCAATAAGGGGACCTTCGGGAAGGTTCTTATCATAGCCGGGAGCGAGACAATGGGTGGATGTGTCTATCTTTCGGCTTTATCGTGTTTTAAGGCGGGAGCCGGTATGGTAAGGGTTTTTACCCATAGATCCAACAGACAGCTTATTAACGAAAAGCTTCCCGAAGCCATCGTTGATACCTATGATGAAGCGATAGATCACGAGAAGCTGGCAGAGGCCATAAACTGGGCTGATGTTACAGCGATAGGGCCGGGTATCGGTAAGGATAAACGGGCAAAGGAACTTTTCGAATTCGCATTTTTCAAATCAACAGGCCCTTTGGTCATTGATGCGGATGCCCTTGTCATTCTGAAGAAGTACAAGCTTACCCTGAAGAAGGGTATTGACCGGGACATCATTATCACCCCGCATGTGGCTGAATTTTCTCGTTTTCTTGAAAAAGACAGGGAAGAAATAAAGAAGGAGCTTATAGGAGAGACGATAGAGTGTGCCAAAACATTTGGCCTTACCTGCGTCACCAAGGATGCAAGGACGATAATCTCATCCAGAAAAGGTGAATGCTGCATCAATATAACCGGAAATAACGGAATGGCGGTTGCCGGAATGGGTGACTGCCTGTTCGGCATCATAGCAGCCTTTCTGGGAAGGGGACTGAACGCGTTTGAATCTGCGGTTTATGCCTGTTATCTCCATGGATCCGCGGGAGATGCGGCCAGGCTGAAGACAGGCCGTTCCGGCCTTTTGGTGACTGATCTTATAGGAGAACTTAAAACCCTGCTGGAGGCAGTAGATGAGTAAGAAGAGAGTAGTGGCCGAGATTTCTCTTGATGCCATTGAAAACAATATAAAGAACATGGAAGGACTGCTCAAGAGAGGGACCCGGATGCTTGCAGTCATCAAGGCGGACGGATACGGTCACGGCGCCCTTCAGATAGCAGTCCGTCTTGAACAGATAGACTCGGTCTTCGGGTACGCAACTGCTACCGCGGAGGAAGCGTTTAAGTTAAGAAACGGCGGGATCAAGAAGCCCATCCTGGTATTGGGATATACATTTCCCGACAATTATGAGGATATGATCAGGCTGTCCATACGTCCTGCGGTTTTCAAGGAAGAAACAGCCGCTCAGCTGAGTGAAGCGGCAAGGGCGGCAGGAAAGAGATGTAAGATACATATTAAGGTCGATACCGGTATGTCAAGGATAGGCCTTCCCTGTGATGATGAAGGTGTAAAGGCTGCCATTAAGATAGCCTCTTACGATATGCTTGACGCAGAGGGCATGTTTACGCATTTTGCCAGGGCTGATGAGGATGACAAGACGGCGGCAAAGTCACAGTTTGCGCGGTTTAATGAATTTGCGGATAAGTGCAGGGAATCGGGCCTTGTTCCCGAGATGCTCCATTGTTCCAATTCGGCGGCTATCCTGTCAATTCCCGAGGCGAACCTGGACCTTGTAAGGGCAGGTATTACCATGTATGGCCTCTCGCCTTCCGGAGAAGAGGTGAGGGAACCCATCAGGCTCGAACCGGCCATGTCACTTAAGAGTACGATCGTCTATATAAAGGACCTTCCGGCCGGAAGGGAGATAAGCTACGGCGGTATATATAAGACGGATAAGACAACAAGAGTTGCGACGATACCCGTAGGTTATGCCGACGGATATCCGAGATCCCTGTCAAACAAAGGTTATGTCCTTATAAAGGGTAAAAAAGCCCCGATACTGGGACGTGTGTGTATGGACCAGATGATGGTCGATGTTTCCGATATTCCCGAGGCATGTGAATACGATGAGGTTGTCCTGCTTGGTAACAGCGGCGGGAATTCGATCACCGCAGAAGACCTGGGAGCCCTTTCGGGAAGGTTTAATTATGAGCTTGTGTGTGGCATCTCCGACAGGGTACCCCGCAAGTATGTGTGATTATGCTTGTTAAATCAATGAAATAATGTTACTATAAACGTTAGTGCAAAGAAGAGAGAAAGAGGAA
>DPZM01000314.1 GCA_003535955.1 Lachnospiraceae bacterium
CCATCGGGCCATATGACCAATTTATGGTACACTGACAAGGTGAGTGAGAAGGAATACATTGCGGCACTTAAGTGGGCGGCAGCACATTATAAGGATAATGATACGATCATTGCTTTCGATCTTAAGAACGAGCCCCACGGCAAGCCCTCGGAGGGCAGCAGGGCGGCCGTATGGAATGATTCCGATTCGCCAAATAACTGGAAGAAGGAAGCCGAAAAGGCAGCCCTTACGATCCTTAAGGAGAATCCCGATGTCCTTATAATGGTTGAGGGTATAGAAACCTATCCCATTGATATTAAGGAGAACGGGAATTATCGGAGCAAGATCGCGGATGACTACTACATTACCTGGTGGGGCGGTAACCTGCGAGGGGTGGCTGATCATCCTATAGATCTTGGAAAATATCAAAATAAGCTTGTGTATTCACCGCATGACTACGGGCCGACCGTTTACAACCAGCCATGGTTCTATGATGGGTATGATTATGATTCCCTTATGAAGGACTGCTGGCGTGACAACTGGTTTTACATTTATGAGGATGATACGGCTCCCATTCTCATTGGCGAGTGGGGCGGATTTATGCGTGAACCCAATCTTAAATGGATGACGGCGATGAGGCAGCTTATCGGGAAATACAGGCTCAATCATACCTTCTGGTGCCTTAACCCCAATTCGGGCGACACCGGCGGATTGCTGCTTGATGACTTTAAGACCTGGGATGAGGAGAAATACAATTTTGTAAAGGAAGTATTGTGGCAGGAGAAGGGAAAGTTCAAGGGCCTTGACCATGCGATACCTCTGGGTGAGTGAAACAGGGGGACGGTTCCTCGTTTCACTTTTAATATACATCTGAACAATTCGCCTGTTTGAGGACAATGAAACGAGGAACCGTCCCCTTGTTTCACAGGAGGGAATATGGCGTATATAGCTTGCAGAGATTTACAACTTGGATATGACGGACAGGTGGTTACCGAGGGCATTAACTTTGATGTTGAGGAAGGTGATTATCTGTGCATAATCGGCGAGAACGGAGCGGGCAAGTCCACACTTATGAAGGCGCTCATGAACCTTAATAAGCCGATGGGCGGGGAGATCACTTTCTCTGACGATGTAAAGAGGAATGAGATAGGATACCTTCCCCAGAATAAGGAGTTCCAGCGTGACTTTCCGGCATCGGTGCAGGAAATAGTTTTAAGCGGATGCTTGAGTAAGTGCGGCATACGCCCCTTTTATAACAGGAGTGAGAAGAAAACTGCCGAGGAAAATATGAAGAAGATGGATGTCTGGGATCTTCGAAGGAAGTGCTACCGTGAACTGTCGGGCGGCCAGCAGCAGAGGGTACTTCTTGCCAGAGCCCTGTGCGCGACAGGCAAGCTCCTTCTTCTTGATGAGCCGGTAACGGGACTTGATTACAAGGTCACCTGCGAGTTCTACGGACTCCTCTCGGATCTTAACAAGTCGGGGGTTTCCATAGTCATGGTAAGCCATGACCTTGAGGAGGCCATCGGGCATGCCAATAAGATCCTGCAGATAGGAAGAGAGCAGGTTTTTTTCGGGGATAAAAACGAGTATCTGATGTCCGAGAGCTGGAAGGCTTTCCACCAGCACCATAAGGACCACTGCCATACAAAAGATAAGCCGGGTTACAGGTTGGAACAGGCAGAAGATGACAGGAAGCATATCGACGGGCATGCAGGGGACAGGAGGCATGATGAGCCGGTTAAAAACGAGGCTTATGATGCGGAGTATAAGAGCCGCAGCTGATATGTTATCAGAAGAAATACTTATCGCCAAAGGACCGGCTTCATCCTTGAGCCGCCTGTGGGATGGATAAAGGTACACTGAAGCTTTCAGACATATACTGTCTAAGAATAAAAGTGATAATAGATCATAAGGAATTCAGAAAATCAAATGAGCTTTATTGATACATTTCAACTTTATTTTTCATATCCGTTTGTACGTTACGCCTTCGTGGTTGCGATAGTGATATCACTGTCGGCATCTCTTCTTGGCGTGACGCTTGTCCTTAAGAGATATTCATTTATCGGTGACGGACTAAGCCATGTTGCATTCGGAGCCATGGCCATAGCGTCCGTATTTAAAATGATAAATAACAATGTTATTGTTTTGCCGCTGACTATTATTGCAGCGGTATTTCTGCTTAAGTCCGGTAAGAATTCCAAGGTCAACGGGGATGCTGCCATCGCCATTTTTTCGGTAGGTGCTCTTGCTGTCGGCTATCTTATAATGAACGTGTTCGGAACCTCGGCTAACGTGTCGGGTGATGTGTGCTCGACCCTCTTTGGCTCCACGTCGCTGCTTACCCTGACCCCGGGTGAGGTATGGTTCTCGGTCATACTTGCTGTCCTGGTTATTGGACTATTTATCCTTCTGTATAATAAGATCTTTGCAGTGACCTTCGATGAGGACTTTGCAAATGCAACAGGTATGAGTGCCGACCGGTACAACCTGGTGATCGCTGTCCTTATCGCTGTCATAATTGTAATGGGAATGAACCTTGTGGGTTCGCTTCTTATATCTGCGCTTGTGATCTTTCCTGCCCTGTCCGCAATGAGAATATTCAATAATTACAGAAGTGTTGTTATCTGTTCTGCTGTCATAGCTGTTGCCTGTGCCGTTTTGGGCATGTTCTTCTCAATCATATTGTCAACACCTGTCGGTGCCACGATCGTAACGGTGGATTTACTCGTATTCGCAATTTCATCGCTTATCAGAGGCCAATAAAGACACGGGGCCGGTGAAACATGGGGATGAAACATGGGGACGGTTCCTCGTTTCATAAGTTTTTATTCTAAAACATAAAATACAATTCTGACATGCATCGGATTATTGGAAATTCAGATCTTAAGCACGCGAGATAGATAAATCGATAATAGGACGTGCTCGGCAGAACGATATAGGACACGCAATATTAGAGAGTATACATTTATACATGCTTAACAAGAATTTAAAATGGCACAGAAGACACGCGTATACAGCAAATCCATAATCTGGCATGCTTAGCAGTCATGCTGTTGAATTACATAGAACATGCGGATTTGGAGAAGATATGTGTAAGCGTGCTAAGAAGTGAGACAACGGTAATTCATCGTACATGTGGGATTTATGAAAGCGGGTGTATGCGTGCTGGACATGACTGATAAAGGACGTTTATTACACGTAATTTCGATTAACACGGGATTTGCGTGTCTAGTCGAAGGCAACCTACCCATTCCATTGTCCTCAAAAGTCTGACATATGCCAGATTATTATATAATTGTAACTATTCAGAACCCCATTCGCAAAGCCGTGCTTCGCACTTCGTTTGCTCATGTGGTTACTTCGCCATATACATACAATCCGGCATTCATGCAAGCATGTGCCGTCTTGTATGTGCATGGCTCTGAATAGTTACTCCTTTTTGTATTGGATTTCATACAATAATATTCCTCCTTGAAAAAAAGGAGTTTTTTTTATAGAATAATTTATTGGAAGCTTTAAACTAATTTTCTACGGAGATAAGGTATGGAGAGGGAAAAAGAGAGCTTTAAGGTATGGACTGACGAGACAAGAAGGATAGTGTATTCCAAGGGACACGGGGTTGCACATGCCCACGAGATCGAGTGGCTGTATGAGAATATCGTGGACCTGGCCAAGGATTGGAACGATGAAAAGGGTTTCGCTTATATGGCCTTTATTGAGGAACTGCAGCAGGTAAGTCCCAAGGGCAGCGGCCAGTATGTCAAGCTGCATGAGACCCTGGCCAAGTCAGGATGTAAGTGCATCGCTTATATAGAGGGTAACTCCTATGAGGTATCTGTACAGTCAAGCAAGCATAAACAGATGTCGAATTCACCCGAGACCGTTAACAAGTACTTTATAACAGAGCGTGAAGGACTTAAGTGGTTTGAAGAGATGGGGTATTAGATATCATAAGGGGTACATGCCCTTAGATGCCTCAGCGGCGAGGATTCGTCATGAGGGGTACCGTCGTAGACGGTGGAGCCCTTATGACATAAGTATCAAAAGAAATACGGAGTATTTCTTACAATATAATATATACAAGAAAGAGGTAAAAAAGAAATGGCTAAAAATTTCAAAGAACTGACGGCCAACCTGTCTTCGATCAGCAGGAAGAAGGTAGCTGTTGCTGTCGCACAGGATGAGGCAGTATTGGAGGCTATCAAGGCTGCCAAGGAGCGTGATATCGCAGATGCTATCCTTGTTGGTGATGAGGATGAGATCAGAAGGATCGGGCAGTCACTCGGTATGAACATGGATGATTATGAGATCATCGATGAGAAGGATGTGACCGAGGCTTCTCTTAAAGCAGTGGGTCTTGTACATGACGGTAAGGCCGACATGTATATGAAGGGACTTCTTCCCACAGCTACATTCCTTCGCAGCGTACTTAACAAAGAAGTGGGACTTCGTACAGGCAAGCCTCTCTCACACGTTGCAGTGTTTGAGATTCCCGGCATTGACAGGCTCCTCTTCTTAACCGATGTTGCCTTTATGCCCTATCCCACACTTGAGGATAAGAAGTGCATCATAGATTATACAGTGGAAGTAGCCAAGGCATGCGGAGTTACGATGCCCAAGGTTGCTCCCCTTGCGGCACTTGAGACAGTCAATGAGAAGATGCCCTGCACAACGGATGCCGCAACTCTTACAAGGCTCAACGACGAAGGCGAGATCAAGGACTGCATCGTAGACGGACCTCTTTCATTTGATATAGCTCTTTACAAGGAAGCAGCACAGGAGAAGGGCGCAACCGACCGTAAGGTTGCAGGTGATGCCGACATCCTCCTCTTCCCTGACATTCATTCGGGTAACCTTACCTACAAGGCTATCGTACACATGGTGCCAGGTGTACAGAACGGATGTATCCTTACGGGAACCAAGGCTCCTGTGGTACTTACCTCAAGGTCCGATTCCTTCGAGACCAAGGTTAATTCGATCGCCCTTGCAGCTATCGTTGCTGAGGAGCTGTCCAAGAAGAACTGATTAATTGTGTATATTGAAGAGCAGATAGCCATTTGTTCCGGCTTAAAATATTTAGAAGAGTGAGCCGGAGTACATTATGGACGAGAGAAACAGTGCTTCCCGACCGGATGGAGGGGAGAGCAGTGAGCCGAGGCATGGATGCCGAGTCGAACCCGGTACTGTGCCGGTTCGTCCATGATCGTATGACGGCGAACGGACTAATTAAAAAAAGGACTAAAGAAAGGAAAGATACATGGGAAAGAAAAGTCTTATAATCAACCCCGGTTCCACCTCCACCAAGATCGGTGTATTTGAGGATGAAACCCTTTTATTCGACGAGACCCTCCGTCATTCAACTGAGGAGATCGCCGGGTACGCATCAATAGTAGATCAGAAGGACTTCCGTAAGGATATCATCATGAACTTCCTTAAGGAGAAGGACTTCGATATAAAGTCACTTGATTTTATCGTGGGACGCGGCGGAATGCTCAAGCCCATCCCCGGCGGTACATACGAAACTACCGATGCCCTTGTTGAAGATCTTAAGGCAGGCGTATCAGGACAACATGCATCGAACCTTGGCGGCATACTGGCAAGAGAGATCGGTGATTCCATCGGGGTTCCTTCATACATAGTTGACCCTGTCGTTGTAGACGAACTCATGCCTATCGCGAGGTATTCGGGAGTTCCCGAGCTTCCCAGGA
>DPZM01000127.1:0-3883 GCA_003535955.1 Lachnospiraceae bacterium
CATCACCTATATCCGTCTCCCGTCCGAACAGAAGCCTTAGAAGATATATGATACACTGGGTCTTGATACGGCTTATCGCACTTTCTTCAAAGCGGTTAGGCGTTATCCTTGACACTCCCACGGATCCATACCTTTCCATCAGGCTGTCCATGGAATTCCGGAAGCTGCCTTCCTTGTTTACGGCATCTTCCTTTGAATTAGAGTCACTGACGGTCAGATTATCCGGCGGGGCTATGCCAAGGCTTCCCGTCTGACCGTACGCGTCCATGCGCAAAGAGGAGTATCTCCTGACGGATTCCATTCCTACTGAACTTGTGGAAATGATCAATAGAAATCCTCCTTAAGATAATATTGTTTTTAGGTACGACGCGTCTGTTATTTATATCGGAATTTGCAGCTGATTCTTAACCGGATATCTCAATCTTCTTCCAAAACCTGGAATTCGAGATAATCAAAATCGATGGAATCGATAAAATTGTCCCTGTAAAAACGGCATTTGTCATGACGTTTGAACTCATTCACCGTGGCATCAAGCCATATGGGGCGGGAGAGGTCAAATTCATGGCTTATCTTATCAATGGCATTGAAAACTTTATGGGTTCTGGTATCTTCATCATGGTCTTCAACAACTATATCCCTGAGTATTTTATTGTCTTTAATAAGCTTTGCCCAGATTCGCATATATCTGACTTTCCTTCCCGAATGTGACGGAAAACGCCTTTAAAGGCGTTAAAAAAGTGTGAAAATCGTGCATTTACATCGAATATATGTTATAATAAATTTAGTGATTTTTCCATATTTTTTTGTGGGTGTCACTTTATTGAATCATTCGGTTAAAGAGAGGTAACGGGGTTGGAATACAAACCTAACAAGGCGGATCAGGTAGACGACTGGCAGACAATGATCCTTCTTTATAATTCGGCATTAAAGGAAGTCGGGACCAAGCTTGAAATACTAAACGATGAGTTCCAGCACATCCATCAGTATAATCCCATAGAACATATCAAATCAAGGGTTAAGACTTCAGAAAGTATAGTCAGGAAGCTTAAAAAACGGGGGTATGAATCGACCCTTGAGAACATGCAGAAGTATGTTAACGACATTGCGGGCATAAGGGTAATATGCTCGTTTACTTCGGATATCTACAGGATAGCGGACATGCTTGCCAACCAGAGCGATGTTAAGGTACTGTCCATCAAGGACTATATCAAGTATCCCAAGGAGAGCGGATATAAAAGCTATCATATGATAGTCAGTGTCCCCATCTATCTTTCGGATTCTGTTGTCGATACCAAGGTTGAGGTACAGATACGTACCGTTGCCATGGATTTCTGGGCTTCTTTGGAGCATAAGATGAATTACAAGTTCGATATGAACGCTCCTGAGGAGATCAAGAAGGAACTCTTTGAATGTGCACAGATGGTATCTGCGCTTGATGCAAGGATGCTGCAGCTTAATGAGGAGATCAGGGAAGCTAAGAAGCTTGAGGAGAGGAAGTAGTATCAGAAAGCCGGAAATGTGAACATTCCCGGCTTGAAAAAGGATCCTGCATTAACGGAGGCACTGATGTTTAGGACATCCGAAACAGTACAAATATTTCATATTTGTACTGCATGGTACTTCGTCCCATGTACAAAAACACATGGAATGCTGCTTACAAGTAAACTTGACACAGCACTCCATGTATTTTTATTTCGGATTATCCATAATATACATAATATGAATAATTACAGACTCAGTAATCATCCCAAACATGAGGAGTGCCCAGGTGGATGAGAATCACCTGGGCAATATTATGAAAAAATTTATCAACTTTTCTCTTCTTCTCTCTTCGTCTGAATAAATATTAACAATATTATATGAACAAATGATGAACAAAGTATTAATGAATGGTTAAATCGCACAAAAGAATGATATAAAAGAAGAAAAAGTCAAACAAATTGCACAAAACCCCTTCTTCTTGTTTTTATGGCTAAATAATGCTAAAATAACAGAGATTGCAGTATTTTACGGAGGATATTATGGAAAGTTTCAGCAAGTTTGCCAGCAGGTTTGAGAAAAACCTTAATCTTAACAGAAGCATACAGGGAAGGGACAATTCGGACAGATTAAGAGCTGAACGTGAATATGAAAGGCGCAGGCTTGAAAAGAATCAGGTAAATATCGAACAGATAAAGGAAGTTGTTACCGATTCCAACAGTGACCAGCTGGATGCTATACAGGATCTTTTCTATGATGAGAGGGTCGACAGGGAAGCATCAGGTAAGGAGCTTCTACGTGCTGTGGATAATAACCAGAAGCTTCTTAATAAGAACTTCCGTCTCTTAAGTGATATGAAGGATGGTCTTGACTCTGACGACGGCCTTGATCTCAGGGAACTGTCAGAGGCCAATAAGGAAGAGATACTAAAGGCTGTATTCTCAAATGGGGACCTTCTTAAGCAGGTACTTGATAACACGGACCTTTTAAAGACCCTTAAGGAAGAGCTTATAGATAAGAAAGTTGAGGAAGAGAAGGAAAAGGAAGACAATGCCTTCGACAAAGCATCCGCCGAAAAAGCCTTTATAGATCTTGAAGACCATGTTCATAAAGAGAATGTTAAGTGCTATCGTAATGTTCAGGCAGCCATGGAGGAGATGGATGAGAAATCCTTTGGCAGGCTTAAGAAGGGAATGGACACACTTAAGGGACTTTTGATCGCTGCGGTTGTTTTAGGGGCAGCCAATCTTATCTTTATAATTTGTCAGTATCTGCATCTAATCTGATATCTTTGTTTGCTATAATAAGGGGAACGGTTAACAGGGGATATGCCGGCTAGGTTTACAAGGATAATAGAATACCATCATGTGGCCACTATGCTTTTAGTCGGGCTTTTAGCTTTTATTGTCGATTTCGGATCGGTGGGTAAGGTTACGGGCAAGACAAGCAGGGTGACCATTTTTGTTAACGGTAATGCCGTCGGTGTTGTCGAGAATGCCGAGGGCGTTGAACATTTGGTCACGGAAGCCAGGAAGAAGCTTGCAAGAGAGTCAGATGACCTGGTCCTCATAAACTGTGATATCCGTACCAATGAAAAAACCGATGTCTTTAACCAGATAAACGATGAAGAAACTATCATAAACAATATATACAGGGTTTTCTCGGAAAATGTATTTAAAACCAAGGAACCGGTATATGAAGTAAAGATCAATGAATTCACGGTCAATTTAAGGACGGCTGATGAAGTACATCAGCTCCTTATAAGGGCCAAATCCCAGTATGACGAAACAAATGAATACAGCGTGGACCTGCTGCCCGATCCTACAAGGGAGTTAAACGTGCTTACCACCTTAATGTATAAGACTGCGGACTCGGAAAGCGGAAGCGATATCGTACTCTTTCCCAAGGCCGGAGCTTCCGATAAATTCGGAAAGATATTTGATTCTGCCTTAAAGCAGGACGTCTCAGAGTTTCATTTTGGCGTAAAAAGTCTCGATTTCGGCGAGAATGTCGAAGTCGTTCAGGCTTACGCAGATCCTTCCAGGATAAGCACCCTGGAAGAGGCCATCGCCCTCGTTACAAAGGAAACGGAAAAAAGTAAGATATATGAAGTGGAAGCGGGTGACTCTCTGTCCCTTATTGCCCAAAAGAACAATACAACTATCGAGAATCTTATGGCCTTAAATCCCGAAACCCTGCCAAGCGAAAAGGCAATGATAAGGCCCGGTGATGAATTGAAGGTCAATTCACCTGAACCCGAACTGTCGGTAGTCCGCACAGAAGAAGTTTATTATGAAGAGAATTACAATAAACCCATAGAATATGTGGATAACGATAACTGGTTCACCAACGAGAGCAAGGTGATCACAGAACCGGTCGAAGGGTTCCGCAAGGTCGTTGCCGA